>CAZRMA010000286.1:0-5526 GCA_964600655.1 uncultured Ignavibacteriaceae bacterium | reverse complement strand
TCCAACCGGCACTAAATATTACGGCGGCACTCAGGATAACGGCACAATATCGACAACTGGTTCAACAAGCTGGCAAACAATTATTGGCGGCGATGGCGGAGTAACTGAAGTTGATTACAACGACCCTAATATTATTTACGGAGAATATGTTAATTTTGCGTTTTTCAAATCTACAAATGGCGGATCTTCTTTTTCGAAAAAAATGAACGGGATTCCCGTTGGGCCTGATCAATTTGATGGGACAAAAGATAGAACTTTATTTATTACACCCTACACAATAGATCCAAACAATTCCAATACTTTAGTTGCAGGAACATACAGAGTTTGGAGAACAACGGACGGTGCTAGCAATTGGAACGCCATAAGCGGAGATCTCACTGGCGGTGGAAGCGGATCAAGCGGTGCCAAGATTTCAACTGTAGTTATTGCTAAAGGAAATTCAAGCGTGATTTATATTGGATGCTCGAATGGGGTAATAAAGGTTACAACTCATGGCGGGGCATCCTGGGATAGCAGCAAAGGTTTACCGAATGCATACTGCACACGAATTGCAACAAGTCCAATTAATCCTGGAATTGCTTATGCAACTTTCTCAGGTTTTTTATCCGGCAAAAAGATTTATAAAACAGAAAATTATGGACAGACTTGGTCAAATATTTCTTCCAACTTGCCGAACATTCCTGTGAATTGTGTGGTAGTTAATCCTGAAAATACAAGCAATATTTATTTGGGGACTGATCTCGGTATTTTTTCTACTGATAATGATGGTGGATCGTGGGTTCAGGATAACAACGGATTAGCAAATGTTTCGGTTCAGGATTTAGATTACCGGCCGTCTGACAAAAAGATTTTTGCATGGACTCACGGCAGGGGAATGTACTATGCAACTCTTTCAAACAGCTTAACACAAGTTACACTGCTTGATGAAAAATTTGATCTACCTCAATTTCCGCCAAGCGGTTGGAGCAGCTCTGTTTCTAATCCAAATTATACCTGGCAAAGTGGTAATATAACAAGTCATAATTTTAAATCGATTGATCCTACAAGCGCCAGTTCGGCAATTTGTCCACATATAAATCAAGACCAAGATGAGTGGTTAATTACACCGTTCTTCTCGCTAGGAAATGGCGGGGCTTCTGTTGAATTTTATACTGCATATAACTCACAGTATTTAGCAAACGCAACAATATTCTTTGCCATTACCACGGATAACGGGAATTCGTGGACGCCATTATGGCAGGCTCAAAATGATGGAAAAGGATTAATTTGGAGATTTATTACTATTGATCTTTCAGCTTATAAGAATATGAATAATTTAAAATTAACCTGGGATTATATTGGTAATGATGGTGATGTTGCTGCAATTGATAATGTAAAAATTATCGGGGTCCAATCAACTACAGATGTACACGGAATAACCAAGGTTATTCCAAAAGATTTTGAATTATCTCAAAATTATCCCAATCCATTTAATCCTACTACAAGGATAAGGTATTCAATTCCATCCTTAAAAAATCCCCTCTCGGGGGGTGCAAGGGGTGGGTTGGTAACACTTAAAATCTATGATATCCTCGGCAATGAAGTTGCAACGCTTGTGAACGAAAATAAGCCAGTGGGCAGCTATGAAGTTTCCTGGAATGGCACTAACAATAGTGGGCAGCATGTTGCAAGCGGAACTTATATTTATAGAATTACAGCCGGTGATTTTGTCCAAAGTAAGAAAATGTTGCTGTTAAAATAGTTACATTGATTTAAGATTTTAATAATACCAATCATAATTGATCAGTGTAATTATGTGTTTAATCATTTCCAGACCATATCATCCAAAATAGTTTTTGAATGTAAAATGATTAATGTATAATTTACAATTGAGTTTTACTTTTTCATTTTAAATTATACAACTTTAATGCTTTCAAAAGTTTTATCCAGCGCTACATTTGGGATTGATGCCTATCTTGTTGAAGTTGAAACACATTGCGAAAAACAAATCCCATCTTTTACACCGCAGCCTTCACCATACTGTATCTGATGCGGCGCCGGTTGGTGGCGGATCATTTCCTCGTCTCGGTGAAGTTTCTTTTCTTTTGCTAAGAAAAGAACAATAAAAATTTTTACAGACCCGCAATTTTATAGAAAAAATTTGTGGGTTGACGAAGCTCATCAAAAAAATTTCATCATATTTTTATAAATTAAAATAATTGATTTATAGAAATATCATTATTGAAATGAATTCAAACCAAACTCATCAGAATAGAAGAGATTATCTCAACAAATTAATAGCAAAGCTAAACTCCAGAAAAACGTATCTTCAAAAGATTAGCAGAAATTATTCATATTTCAGGTTGTCTATTTTATTAGCAGAATTTGTGTTATTCTTCATTCTTTTCTTTTTTATTTCAAATACTTCAACTTTAATTTCGCTTGCAGTTTTCTTAATAGTTTTTTCAATTTCCGCACATTATCATTCAAGAGTTGATAGAGGAATAAAAAAATTAGGAATATGGATTGAAATCAAAAAAACTCATATTGCCAAGCTTAATTTAGACTGGGACAATATTCCTTCCTTAAATAGTAATTCGGGAAATCTTCAATTAAATGAAATTGATTTGGATATTGCCGGTGAGGATTCACTGCATCAATTAATTAATACTGCAACATCAAAACAAGCAAAATTAAAATTGAGGGAATGGCTAAATTCAAAAATTCATAACGTTTTCGAAATTACAAATAGACAGAACTTAATTAAGGAGTTAATTCCACAAACAATTTTCAGAGATAAACTGACTTTATATTCAATCCTTTCTTCCAGGTTAGAGTTTGATGGAAAAGTAGTAAATAAAGTATTGAACTACATTGAAGCATCGCCAATGTATTTAAAAATCATTCTTATAATTTTATCCATATTAGCACCCATCAATGTTTTATTATTTGTCCTGTATCTTTACAATTTATTGCCGGCTTTTTGGGGAATTACACTTTTAATTTATATTGGGCTTTTTAGTTATGGCAATAGGGATAAAGAAAAATTTAAAGATGAAACTGATATTGTTTTAGTTGAGCTGGGAAAAATTGAAGCTGTATTCTGGTTTCTTGAAAAATACCGGTATAAAAAAGGTTCAAAATTATCGGAGCTGTGTGAACCTTTTATTAACAATCAACAAAAGCCTTCGTTTATTATAAATAAATTAAAAAACTCTTTCGAGTTTTTAAGAATTAGAAAAGGAAATCCTTTAGTATGGTATATGATAAGAGCAGTATTCCCAATTGATATCTTTCTTAAACTTAGAATAAAAAAGTATAAATATATCATCAAAGATAAATTTAATATCTGGCTTGACACCTGGTACAACCTGGAAGCACTAAATTCGCTTGCTAATTTTGCTTACTTAAATCCGGGTTATATTTTTCCCAAGGTTGTAGATAATGTATCCAATGAAATTATTTTCAAAGGAAAGCAAATTGGACATCCACTAATTAAAAATGAAAATAAAATTTGTAATGATTTCTTTTTTAATCCAGGCGGAGAAATAGCTTTAATTACAGGTTCAAATATGTCCGGGAAAAGTACTTTCATTAGAACTTTGGGAATAAACTTATCACTTGCTTATGCGGGCAGTGTTGTAAATGCAGATGAATTTGAAGTTTCACTTTTCGACTTATTCACTTGTATAAAGATAAATGACTCTTTAAAAGAAAGTATTTCATTCTTCTATGCGGAAGTTAATAGATTAAAGGCTTTGCTGGATGAAATTGAAAAATCGGAGTACCCGGTATTTTTTCTAATCGATGAAATATTTAGGGGAACTAATAATATTGAACGGCTCAAAGGAAGTTCAATGTTTATTAAAAAACTTGCAAAATCAAACGCTGTTGGAGCAATTGCAACTCACGACCTTGAGCTTGTGAATTTATCGGAGACGATTTCAAAAGTGAAGAATTATCATTTTAAAGAAGATGTAAAAAACGGAAAGATGCTTTTTGATTATAAAATTAATCCCGGTCCTTGCCCAACAACAAATGCATTAAAGATTATGAAGCTTGCTGGATTGCCTGTTGAGGAATGAATATTAAAATCTATTGCATTAATTTCTTATAGAGGAATCAACTAACTCATATTAAATGTAAAAATTTTATGTCACCTCTTCGAGGTTTTATTACATTTTTTCAAAGAGTTGTTATAATAATGTCAGCCCTTCTGGCTTGTCGCATGGTGGTGCATTAAAATAAGTGAAACGCCGAAGGCGTGAAATTATTATAGAAATGAAAAAAGCAAACAGATGAAAATCCCGAAGGGATGACACAAAGTATGGATAAATATTGTTCATGTTATATTGTCGTTATTTATTTTAGACAAATAGATTCCCTTTAGCCTAAATCAAATAATCTTTAAATTTAGAATGATTAATAAATAATTTAGGGTTAAATTTCGTTGTTGGTTTTACATAATAATTTATATGTTCTGTTAAATGCTTTCAAAAGTTATATCCAGTGCTACATACGGGATTGATGCTTATCTTGTTGAAGTAGAAACTCATTGCGAAAAACAAATTCCTTCTTTTACAATTGTTGGTTTGCCCGATAATGCCGTTAAAGAAAGTCGTGAAAGAGTAACTGCAGCAATTAAAATCAGCGGCTTTGATTTTCCATTAAAAAAGATAACTGTAAATCTCGCTCCAGCAGATATTAAAAAAGAAGGCAGTTCGTTTGATTTGCCGATTGCAATTGGCTTGCTTGCGGCTATTGAAAAAGTAAAAATTGATTGGCTTGAAAACACGGTTTTTTTAGGGGAACTTTCATTAGATGGAAAGATTCGTCCCATCAAAGGTGCTTTACCGATTTCCGTTGAAGCAAAGAAAAATAATATCAAAAGAATTATTGTCCCGGTTGAATCATCAAAAGAAGCTTCTATTGTTGATGGAATAGAAGTATACGGAATGGATAATCTTTTGGAAGTTGTACAATTCTTAAATGGAGAAATACAAAAAGAAAAAGTTTATACAAATAGGGATGAAATTTTTTCCAGGGTTAATTCGTATCATTTAGACTTTTCAGATGTTAAAGGACAGGAAAACGTAAAGCGTGCTTTGGAAGTTGCTGCCGCCGGTTCACATAATATATTAATGATTGGTCCTCCCGGTTCGGGAAAGACGATGCTCGCAAAAAGAATTCCTTCTATTCTTCCGCCAATGACATTTGAAGAAGCACTGGAAACTACTAAGATTCATTCTATCGCCGGAATTCTGCCTAAAGATCAAGCACTTATTACTGAGCGCCCATATAGAAGTCCGCACCACACGGTGTCAGATGCAGCGCTTGTCGGAGGAGGTTCATTCCCAAGACCAGGAGAAGTTTCTTATGCACATCATGGAGTTTTATTTTTAGATGAGCTTCCCGAATTCAAAAAAAATGTTTTGGAGGTTTTACGGCAGCCATTAGAAGATGCAAAAGTTACAGTAAGCAGGTCAAAACTTTCTTTGGAATTTCCCGCCAATTTTATGCTTGCCTCTGCAATGAACCCTTGTCCAT
>CAZRMA010000285.1:0-5528 GCA_964600655.1 uncultured Ignavibacteriaceae bacterium | reverse complement strand
TTGTCTTAGCTTTCATCCTGCTGAAAGCCGCAGACGTAATGATTAAAACTATACCCGCTGCAAGAAATGAGATAATCTTATACGTTATTTCCGGGTTTGTTATTCCAAAAATCATTAAATAAAATACTGTGATAAGTAATGTCATCACTGCCATTAGCCTGTATTTTAAATTCTTCAACAATTTGCTCATACCAAAATATACTAATGCAAGTAGAAGCAGTGCAAGCCCTGTATAAACATTTGGAAGAATACAATAAAATACATATGGAATCCATAAAAGTGCTATTATTAAATATGCATTCCTCATCTGATCGGTTTTTAATTCCAGCCTATCTTTCTGCCAGTTTAATAATCTTGCACTAATTAAAGCTGTTAAGCCGAAGCTTATAGCTTCCGTCTGCAAAGTAAAATAATTTGCAAGATATGAAATCAACACAATAAAAAAGATTATGAAGTTAGCAATAATTATAAATTTGGATTTAAACCAAATTGCGGTTGAAAGAACTAATATGCTCTGCCAGCAGAGAAAAATCATATTCCAGGGTTTATCAAACTGATAAATTATAGCTACACTGATTGCAGCATAACCTGTCATTGCATAAATGAAAGTTGAAAATAAACTTTTTTCTTTAACCCAGAAAAGTATTGCTACTGTTAAAAAAGCTATTGAAGCAATCAGGTGAAACAATCCAAATTGCGGTGTAGAATTTAGAAGTGTGATGATTAAAAATAAGCCGTATCCAATTGCACAGTTCAGCAGTGAACTGGTTATATCTAAAAACTCTTCCGATTTATTTTCCTTTCTATTAAGAATCGCTATTGCGAAAATTAAATTATAGCAAAGTATAAATATTAAATTGACTTCATTTTTCAGATGGGCAAAAGTGTTTTCAAAAAACGGGTTGTAGACAAACCAAAGAAAATGTACCAGGTAAGCCAACACAATTGCAAACACTAGTTGGTTCTGCCATTTATTTTTTAAAAAGAGGTAAACTGAAAAACTTGATGAAGCCAGAATGGCGATAAAGAAAAGATAAAAGTTTTCAATTGTAAGTGCCGTAAAAAATCCTAAAAATAATCCTAACCAGGCTAAATAAACAGATTTATTTTTCACAGCATACCATAGTGTTGTTGACACCACAAACAGCAAAACCAAAAGTTCAATTACCCAGCTGCTGATTACGTTCTGCGAACCAAAAAAATACAGCCTTAAAGTCGAAAGATAAGCTATTGCTGCGCTGCCGCCGATAAAATAACCTGATAATTGTGCGAATGATTTTTTGCTGTAAAATCCTAAGTACATAATTGCCAGTGCTAATGCATAACCGCAGATGGATGGAATCACAGCATTGATTCCGTCGAAAGGAAGCGTTAGACTGAAAACGCAGCCTATAATGAAAACAAATATACCAATTTTCGGCAGCCAGAATTCAGTTATTCTAAATTCAAATTCATCTTCTCCCTTTTTAGGTATGTTTAATGAAGCTACCTCTTCCTCAGTTTCAAAAGAAGCTGGTTGATGGCTCAATTGATTTTCAAGCTGGGTCAATCTTGCCTGAAGATTTTTTATAATTTCAGAATTTTCCCCGTTACCTGTACTTTCTATATTGTCATTCATAACTGCACCTGTTTTAATAATTAAAAATTATTAATCATTCAGAGTTTAGGACGGGTAAATGATTCTTTATTTATTTTTCTCATCATCTTTTTTTTCAAGCTTCCTGATCTTAAAGTATAATCCAATAACCAAAAGCGTTACAATTAAAGTTGAAACTGCCAATCCTTTTCTTCTGAAATAATAATCATCTATTGCGCTGACACCTTCCATATTTGCACTCTTTGAAATTTCAAACCCGGATTTAATTTCATTGTCAAATTTTTTCTCATCAAAACTATGAAGCTCAGTTCTGGTTTGAATTAAAATTTGCCTTATATCTTTTAAAGAGTATAATGCATCCGAAACATCCATGCCTTTTTGATTAGCTTCATCAAGAATGTTTTTAGCTTTCTTTTCTTCTATCTTTAAACTGTCAACCAGACTTTTCATATTGGCGGCAATTTTATAACCATTGTCGCCTTGTTCGTGGCATTTAATACAGGCAGAGTTTTGTCCTACACCCAGTAATTCATCCGTAACGTTTTTAATTCCGTGGTTGCCGTGACATGTTTCACACTCAGGCAAATGTTCTTTATCGAACGCCTGCTTGTGTACGCTCTTTTCAAACAGTTCCATATTTAAAGTATGACAGCTTCCGCAAACTTTGGAAATCGATTCGACACCCGGCGGTACCGCACCATGATTACCATGACAATCATTACACGACGGGGCTCCTAAATCACCTTTTTCGAGCAGTGCAACTCCATGAACACTTTTTACATACAAGCTATATTGGTCTGTTGGAATTTTATATTGAGCCATTTTTCCTTTATCGCTGTGGCATGTCGAGCAGACCTTCGGAATATTTGTAGGATAAACATTGGAGAATGGATCATTTACTGCTCTTATTCCATGACTGCCGTGGCAGCTTGCACACTCAGCTACATTTATATCACCTTTTAAATTTTTTATTCCATGCACACTGGTTTTATATTTTGCTACCTGGTCGATAGGAAGTGATGGGTTGTAAAGTTTCATAAATGTTGCATTGCTGTGGCATCCTCCGCAAAGCGAAACCACATTTGTTGGATATACCGGTGACTTAGGACTTGTAACTTTTGCTATTTTATGAACACCATGGCAAGTTACGCAGTCTGCAATTGGGCCTTCATTATTATATGACTGCTGAAAGTGAACAGAGCTTTTAAGAAGCTCGTATTGATTTGCGGTTTTTTTGTATCCATACGAATCCATAATTTTTTGATCATTGTGACATTTAATGCAAACAAGATATCTGTCTTTTTTAGCAGGCGCTCCTATAAATCCGCTGGCTTTACTCATCGCTAAATCCTGATCATCTGATTTTGGATTTCCTCCATGACAGCCCGCGCAGGAAATTCCATAAGAATAATGTACATCTGTTTTATATAAATCAGCTACTTCGCCTACCATAGAATGACAACTAATACACTGATCATTATCTAAACTTTTACTTTGAGGAAATCCTTTTGAATTAAAAGCGCAAAAAAGAAAAACCAACAAAACTGTTTTTATGTATTTCATTTATATTAACCTCTAATCGAGAATATATCCTAAAATTGTAAAGGTGATAAAGAAGATAAGGACGAAGATGCCGATATAATTTATTAATTTATTTCTGTAGCCTGCTTTAGTTTTTCTATCCCAGAAGGGGACTAAAGCCCAAAGAATAACTGCAATACCAAAAACAATTATTCCGAAAAGCTCGCCGCTGATAAATAACATTTCCCCGGGAAGTAATTTGAAGATTTGGAACATTCCCAGAAAATACCATTCCGGTTTTATTCCTATTGGCGCCGATGAAAAGGGGTCAGCCTTCGTTCCTAATTCCCAGGGAAAATAAACGGCAAGTATTGCTAAAATATTAATTACGATTAACCATATGAGCAGTTCTCTT
The DNA here is from genome assembly GCA_964600655.1 of uncultured Ignavibacteriaceae bacterium. GTDB lineage: Bacteria > Bacteroidota > Ignavibacteria > Ignavibacteriales > Ignavibacteriaceae > CAVSWT01. Next base: position 1,995 of record CAZRMA010000285.1, on the reverse strand, counting down.
AAAACAAAATTTGGGAAGAACGGAATGGTCTTTTTGTCATTATTGTTATTCAATTTCCATTCATCCGGTTCGGCTATGCCCTGGCGCTGAATAAGTAAAAGATGAACGCTAAGCACTATTACAAAAAGTCCGGGGAAGATTGCCACATGAAATCCAAAAAAACGTGAAAGCGTTGCGCCTGTTACATCGTCACCGCCTCTTAAAAGTTTTAGTATGTATTCGCCCACTACCGGAAGTTGGCCTGCTACATCTGTCCCGACTTTAGTAGCAAAAAATGCAAGCTCATTCCATGGCAGCAAATAACCGCTGAAACCGAATGCAAGCGATAAGAACAAAAGAAAAATTCCGGAGTACCAGGTTAGCTCTCTCGGCTCTCTGAATGATTTTAAAAAGAAAACCGAGAACATGTGGATGAATACAGCTAATATCATTAAGTTTGCCGACCAGCTATGAACCGATCTTATCAGCCAGCCGAAATTAATTTTTGTACTTATAAATTGAACGCTTTCAAATGCCAGGTCTTCAGTGCCTTTGTAATACATCAGCAATAAAATTCCGGTGACAACTTGAACCACAAAAAGAAGAAGTGCTATCCCGCCGAAATAATACCAGATTGTTTCCCTGAACTGCGGGACAGATTTCTTTTTAGCATATTCTTCGAGCTTTTTAATCTGGTATCTTTTATCCAGCCAGGAATAAATTTTGGTTTTAACTGTTTTATCTTTTGCTGTTATTTCTTCCATTATCAGCCCGTATCTTTATAGATGAATACATCATCTTTTTTGATTGCTACACTATATTTTGGAAGCGGCGCAGGAGGGGGGCCGCTGATATTTTTTCCGTTTAAATCATATTTCCCGTTATGGCAGGCACAATATATCTGTCCTAAATCTTTTCTGTATTGAACGATGCAGCTAAGATGAGTACAGACAGCACTGAAGGCGATATATTCTCCGCCTGCTTTTCTGATTACTATTACCGGCTTGCTGCCAAACTTCACAATCTTGCCGCTGTTTTTAGGCATGTCTTCTGATTTGCCGATATTAAGCTGGGATATTTTTGATTCCTTAGCTTTGGGAGGTTCAAGGTAACTAAAGATTGGATAGAGAATTGCAAGCATCCAGGCAAAGAATCCGCCTTTTAGAACTTTATTTAGGAAATTTCTTCGCCCAATTTTTTTAGGATCTTCAATATTTTTAATCATAGCTTAAATAGAAGTTATTGATTTTTAACCCGTTGTATGAATCATCTTATTATGCACTTAACTCACTTCAGTCATTTCGAGGGAGATTACGACCGAGAAATCTGTTGCTTAGTATCGAATAAGATTTCTCCGTCCTGCATGCCACAGGCGAGACGGGAGAAATGACATTTGTAGTATTTACACAACGGGGTTTCCTATTGAAGATTCATGCCATCAAGAATAAGTTTGATTTTATAATTTTTTGGAGTGTTATTTTATGATGAGTGTGACATTCAATTCACGTGTTTGAATTGATGATTTGATTATGATTAAAATTGTAAGAATTGAAGTGAGAAATGAATTACACAGTAGGAAATTAAAAATGCAATTAAAGTAACTGATTTTAAAGCATAGAAAATAATGAAAGCAAATTAGATACCTATCTAGAATATTCTGTTCTGTAAAATAAATTTGATTTGTTAGTTGACTTCTTTTGGAACTATGATGCTAAAGAATAGCTATTAAATTTTGCAATAAAAATTTCTTGATTTTGCTTTTTTGAAATGGAAACAATTTCTTCAAGTTTTGAAGCAATATCATCTGAAATCCATTCTTCTCCACATTGAAGACATACTTTTGCAGGTACATCTCTAATTACAACTACTCCAGTATTATAATCTACTGTAAAGCTGGTTGTGGATTTGATTTTTCCTCCGCCACAAATTGGACAAATATCGTCTTTCATTTTCTTTTCCTTGTCTTATAGTCGTTTTCAAATATTTCTAAACTTGGTTCATATGATGTTATAATAT
>CAZRMA010000284.1:0-5532 GCA_964600655.1 uncultured Ignavibacteriaceae bacterium | reverse complement strand
CTTTAGCAATTGGGATATTTTTTGTGGCGGGGCTAATAATTTTACAAAAAGTTGTTGTTCCGGAAATTAAAAAGGGAAGTGTTATTACTAATCTTGCAGAAAATTCAAGTGAAGTTGACCTTTGAAATGAAGCTCATTTCATTATGTTTGACAAAAAAAATATTAATAAATTTATAAATAATTCACTCACTTAATTTTGTTAATCTTTGTTTATTTGAACCATCTACATTCATTATCCATAAACCTCCTTCATTTATGTCTGAATAAGTGTAAACTATTTTATCCCCTTCTGGATTATATGCGGGACAACTTCCTCCATCGTAAGTCATTTGAATCATTTCTCCATTTTTTAATTTTATTTTCCAGATATTTATTTGCACAGGGGAACCAGATGATGCCGCAAATAATATTTCACTCTCATCAGGAGAAATTGTACAATCTTGTAAGTATAAACCACCATCAGAACTTTTTACATAAAATAAGCTGTCAACTTCTAATGTATTTACGTCTATTCTTTTAAATACAAAACCTTTAAAATCACCTGCTTGGGTCTCAGTATCTATTATAAAAACGTTGTTATAATAATACATCCTTTTTGAGTCACTACTCCAACTTGCGTAGGAACCATATTGAGTTTTAAGAGATGCCGAGCCTTTAGAGAAATCATATAGCATTATACCACATTCTGGATCACATATTGTTTTTGTATAAGCAATATATCTGCCATCAGGCGACCAATTACAGAAAAAATCTTCCCCAGTATTTGTTAGCTTAGTTAGACTATCACCATTAACCTTAACTGTGTATAAATTTCCTTCTATTGAAACTGCTATTTTTTTATTATCTGGAGACCAGGTAGGAGATGACAGATTGCCGTGATTATTTAAAATATATCCTAAATAATTTCCATTTATATCAACAAAATGAACAGCATAAACACTATCATATAGTCCATTAAAAACTATCTTTTCTCCATCGGACGAAAATTGTGGATCCGTTTGCAGCAATGCAAGTACTTGTTTTTCATCATTTTCAGATTTAGTGCTTTGACTGCAATTTGTATTTAATAATATTAGACAAAGCAAATAAAATAATATGGATATATTTTTCATTAACATAGACACTATCTACTTTTTAAACAATTGAAAACAAAATAGATTTATTTAAGATTATAACTTTTTAAAAGTTTTATGAAATGTTTGTATTTGATTTTTAATTTATAAGTACTCGATAACCCAATAAATTTAATCCCTATAAGTAAGTTTACATTAAGAATTGTTATGAGGAAAGTCAATATTGCGGTAGTCTGTGTTTTTTAGGTTTTTGTTTAGTTGTGAATAATATAATTTGTAAATTAAATTAAAAATGAATTTCACTTTTAAATTAATAATTTCAATCCTTCCTAATAATTATTAAAGATAAATCATCAACCACCGGGCTGTCGCCAACAAAATCATCCACTGCTTCGACGATTGCTATCCCAATATTTTCAAAACTATAATTTTTAATTCTGGATAATACTTTTAGAAATCTTTCTTTTTCATAAAACTGGCCATATTCATTTCTTGCTTCTGTAACTCCGTCCGAATAGCCGATAATGATATCTCCTTTGGCAATTTCCAATACATCTTCGTTATAATTGAAATCTCTCATTAACCCAATAGCTGGATTACTTTTTGTGATTTCTTTTATTTCATTTTGAGTTATTAAATATGGCGGCAAATGGCCCGCATTAACAAACCGTACATTCGATTCACCAGGTTTGATTTCAAGATACAGCATTGAAGCAAAAATATTTGATAGACTATCGCGGAAAAAGATTGAATTTATTTTCGTGCATAATTCAGATAGTGATGAATGATCAGTTGCGATAGCTCTAATAGTTGCCTGAAGTTTTGCCATAAGCAATGCTGCGTGTAATCCTTTACCTGCAACATCACCGATAACAATTCCAATTCGGTCTTCATTTATTTTTAAGTAGTCAACTAAATCTCCGCCAACTTCATTTGCGGGTCGCGTATAAAGCCAAATTGACCAGCCGTCAACCTTTGGGCTTTGTTCAGGCATTAGCGCTTGCTGGACTTTTCTGCCCGCTTCAAGTTCATCTTTTGCTAATAGCTTATCTTTAAGCTCAAGCATTAAAACAATAAATATTAATACTCCTCCTATTAGTCCTGTATTGTTAGACTGCACATTCCCGTCGTTGATAACTATAACACTGCTTCCGAAAAAAACTATCACTAGTCCAGCGACTGCAAGTATTCTTCTAAATGGAGTGAGGTGAAGGAATAAACTTTTAAATGTCCACACAATTAAATGAAATCCCTTACGAAATGGGTTCATCCCTGTTAGTCGTTGATTCTGTTCTTCAGTAATATAGAAGCTTCTTAATTCTTTGAATTCACGTTTAACGTCTTTTTGAAATCTTATATTTTGGATATCATCCTTTAAGACTCGTGTGAATCGCTGTCCAGAATTTGAATTTGTTTCGTCCATTTTAGTGCTTGCTTATTCGTATAAAAATATTGAAAAATTAATTTTAATAAAGCGAATAAATCTTCTTTAGAGTGAATTTAATCTTGCCGCTGCCTCAGCCAATACATTCTCGTTCTTAGCAAAACAAATTCTAATTATTTTTTGTGAATAATTTTCTTCTGAATTATTATAAAATGGCGACAACGGAATAGTTGCAATTCCAATTTCTTTGGTTAAATACTCCGTAAACTTTATATCATCCATTTCAGAAATTTCCGAATAATTTAACAACTGAAAATAAGTTCCTTGCGCAGATTTGAATTTAAATTTCGAGTTTGAAATTTCATTAATAAAAAAATCTCGTTTCTTCTGATAAAACTTACTTAATCCAGAATAAAAAGAATCATCTTTTAAAATATCTGCATAAGCATATTGAATTGGAGTATTAACAGCAAAAACTATAAACTGGTGAAGTTTTCTGAATTCACTCATCATATATTCCGGGGCAGTGCAGTAGCCAACTTTCCACCCGGTTGTGTGATAAGTTTTTCCGAATGATGAAATAACAAAAGCTTTTTTCGATAATTGTTCCGACTGTGAAATACTAACATGCTGCTGCCCATCAAACACAATATGTTCATAAACTTCATCGCTGAGAATAAAAATATTTTTATTGTATAGAATATCTTCTAATTTTATAAGATCGGCATGATTTATTACACCACCGGTAGGATTATGTGGTGAATTGATAATTATAAGTTTGGTTTTAGCAGTAATTGACTTTTCTAATTGCTGCCAATCAATTTTATATTCAGGCAATTTTAGCGGCACAAAAACTGGCTTTCCGCCGCTAGCAATTAATGAAGGCACATAAGAATCGTAAGCCGGTTCAAATATTATTACTTCGTCATCTTTGTTAACCACTGTTGTGATGGCAGTGTAAATTGCCTGAGTTGCGCCGCTTGTAATTGTTATTTCGGTTTCGAAGTTATATTCTTTTCCATAAAGAATTGAAATTTTTTTGCAGATATTTTCTCTTAATGTTTTTACTCCTGGCATTGGAGCGTATTGATTGTAGCCTTTGTTCTGATAGTATGAAACTAATTTTAGTAGTTCATCAGGAGGGTTAAAATCGGGAAAGCCTTGAGAAAGATTTAGGGCATTATTATCAATTGCCATCTTCGTCATTTTGGAAAAGATGCTTGTGCCTACATCTTTTAATTTTGAATTTATTGAGTGATAGAAAATTTTCATGAACGTAAAATACTAATTAAAAAATTAAATTTGATAAACGATAAACTGTTGTATGGCGCTTTAAGATTTCGTTTAGGTAAAAGAGGGAAGGAATAACCACAGAGGACACAGATTGGGCACAGAGATTCACAAAGTATATTTAATCAAGTACTAATTCAATTCACTTGAAACATAGGATCAGGCGGACGGATTTCATCATACAATCTTTTTAATTGATCATAAGCATAACGGTTTCCTCTTCTGGCAGCGAAACGGTATTCTTTTGCAGCTTCACCTTTATCCTGGTTTAAACCGATCCCTTTTTCATAACAATATCCTAAAGTTACCTGCGCCAAAACGGAACCACTTTTTTCAGCATCCTTTAAATCTTTTACTGCATCGTCATAACTTTGACTTTGAATCTCGCCGTAAACTTCAGCAGTTTTGATTCTAACTTTTGCTTCAACGCTTCCAAACTTTACTGCGTTTTGCCAGATTGAAAGACCATTTTGTTTATCTTTTTTTACATATTTGCCGGTGAAATAATTTAATCCAAGCTCAACTATAGCAGGTATGTAATATTTTGAAGCTGCGTTTTGCAATAATTTATTTGCATCGTCGTCAGTAATAAGGTTTGCAAATCCGAGTGAATGAATGCCGTACCATACAAACATTGCATCCGGAATATTTTCATCAATATTTGTCTTCAGATTTTCAAAATAATCTTTAGTTTTTATTAATTCATAGAGAAGAAAAGGGGAGCGGGGAGAATCTAATTTTATAGCTCTTACATAATATGCGGATGCCGCCACAATATCTTTCGAGTAGTAAATTCCTTTCTCATACAATCTGCCGATAAATGTTAATGCTTCCGGACTTCCTGAGTCAGCGAATTTTAACAGTGATGAAATTCCGGATTTCTTAATTGAATCAATTGAGTTGTCTTTTTCTTTTAGGCCAAGCTCTTTGTTCAAATCATCGGAACCAATCAGAAGGATATCATCAACCAAGGTTGAATCAGAAATATGCGTTGTAGTATCTTGATCAACAGTGAAATCTATAAGGACTAATCCAAGTGAGTTAGGCAGAGATTGATTATTTTTCTGATTTGCCGTATCCTTTTTAGTTTTATTGCTTACTATATTATTATCCAATTTTATTTTTGATGTATCAACTTTACTAGAAATTTCTGTTAAAATTTGTTTAGCCGGTTCATAATTACCCTTAACGGATTTTTTGATCCAATAGTAAGCTTTATTCAAATCTTTTTTGATTATGAGATTGTCTGTAAATAGAATACCGACTATATATTCTGCCTGGGGCATCCCGTCATTAGCTGCATCCAAAAAATATTTATAGGCGGCAAATGGATTCCAATTAACACCCCAACCGTTAATTAATAAAATACCGTAATTGAAAGATGCCGCTGTTAAACCTTTTTCTGCGGCTTTGTGAATCCAATAAGCTCCCTTAATTGTGTCGGCTGCAATTCCTTCTCCCAATAAATATCTCAAACCGAGCTCATGTTGTGCTAATACATCACCGGCATTAGCTTCACGAATTAAATTAAATTGCTGCCAAATTTGGTAAGAAAGGTCAGGCTGATAAAAAAATCCGCCTCGAATTGTACGCGGACGGTTTTTTTTGAATGCTAAGCTGCTGGTTGTATCTTGTGCAAATCCTTCAGTGATTAAAAATATTGTTAAAAATATAAAAAATAATATTTGAAATTTTTTAATATCTGCGCTCAAATTTTTTGTAGAATAATTCAAAAATAATTTACAGTTCGACAATAAATAAAGTGAAAAAGTTTAACCTGATTGT
>CAZRMA010000283.1:0-5545 GCA_964600655.1 uncultured Ignavibacteriaceae bacterium | reverse complement strand
TATTTATGATAATACCAATTTTTTGGTATTGGCTGTTTTTCTCCTTCCGGCACAACTACTTCCACAATAAGATCTGCACTGTTTTTTCTTTGGAAATATTGAACCTCAAATTTATGCATACCGGTTTTAAGCAATGCATATCCATCTTTTACTTGTGAACCATGCAGTCCATCGTTATCAATTATTAATTGATCATTAATTAATAATTTACACCCATCATCGCTTGTTAAGAAAAAATGATAGATTCCATACTTTGGGACATCAATAAAGCCACCGATTTCTGCCCCATACTTTTCTTTTCGATGTGGTAGTAATTCTAAATTGCAGTCCTCAACAATTCCGGTTTTTGCGGCTGTCAAAGTTTTAAAGTCTGGAACCATTCTCCAATCTCCTTCATAATAATCATAACATAGTCCATTTTTTACAATTGATTCTGTTACTGCTTCCATTTCATGCAGAATATAAAGCTGAGTGGTTACGGAATAACTTGGTTTATAATTTAAACTATATGCTTTTGATTTTAATGAAGCACTATATTTTAAAGCGAATGGTCTAGTATAAAGCAACGATTCTTGAGTTGGTTCAGAACCATCAAGCGAGTAGTAAATCTTTGCATTTGGTGATTCACAGACTAATCTGATCATAGAAGAATCTTTGGCTGCTAAACTATTAACCAAACATTCCGGTTCAGCTATTCTTCCAGTAACACTTGTTATATCGCCTGCTAAAGGAAAAATTGTTTGTCGAAGTAAAGTGCTTCCATAAGGAACAAGAGTAAGCGCATATATACTATCGGAAAGTCTTTTTGAAAGTGTATATCTTTTAGGCAGCGGTGGTGTAAAAAGTGAACCTATTTTCATAGTGCCTTTTTGTAAATCCCAGTCATCTACTTTTTTTGCTCTAACTTTAAGAACTATCGGAGCATTCCCTGAATCCCAAAAGTAACCATGGTTTGATTTATGAATAATTTCAATATCTTTATCAAGATTTTTATTCGTCATAACAAGCGCATAATTCCATGATGCAGCTGGATACATATTATACGCTGGAAATTCTCTCGAACTATTTTTATCGAGAGTATCGATTTGTGTGTCCGCAGGAATATCTAAAGAATAAACAAGCGGGCCTCTTTCAATCGCAACTCCTCCATTTGGCCATGCTGATGCTTTTAAGTGCATAGGAAGTTTTAAAGAGATTATATCGCCATCATTAAATATTCTTTCGACTGTTTGAAATCTTCCTGATTCAGATTTAATAGATTTCTTTTCACCATTACTATTAACTGCTATCTCAGGATCATCACACCAGCCGGGAATTCTAAAAGTAAAAGGAAATGAAACGGGAGTCTTTGTATGAAATGTAAATTGAATTTCTTCATTAAATGGATAATCAGTCTTTTCAGTAATCACTACATTTTCATCACCAATATTAAAAGTAAATGCTGATGAGCCATATAAAGCGGCGACAGGTCCGCCAAAATTATTTTTCATCCACATTCGTGACACATAATTCGGCATAATTCTATTTACATTTCCAGCACAGCATGCAGTCCCGGGATTTGGCCGATAAGACATCCATTCACTGCCATGAAAAAACAAATTATGGTTTGAAGTCCGATCCGCAATAACTTGATTAGGGCATGAAAAATATTGAAGCTCTTTAAAGTCCTTCGTAACTGCCCCTGGTGCTGCATTAAAACATGCACGCTCTATTTTATCGGCGTACTTTGAGTCACCGGTTGCCATAAGTAGATATCCAATACTCCAAGTATAATCCGCAATGTCACAAGTTTCATGACTTTCAAGAGGATCGTTTCCCCGCATTCCTTCAGTTGAACTATTTACACCGTCAACAAGCATGTAATATTCGTCTACTTTCCGATAAGCGTTTTCGACTGCATCAAGATACTCTTTCTTACCTGTATAAAGATAAAGTACTGCCGCAAGTTTCGCTGTTTCATTAAAAGTAACACCATGGAAATTATATTCAAGAGAATCGGATTCCATAAAACCTAGTGTTGTTATTTCTTTGGATATTTTATTGTACTCTTCATAACAATCTTCTGCCATTTTCAAAAGTCGATTGTCTTTTGTTTGTGCATAAGTCCATAACATAATTTCTACATTAATAATATTTCTATGACTAACATGGGGATCTGTTTGTGACAGATAGTGTTTAAGAAGTGCTTTAGGAATTCTAGGGTCATGTGTTTTTCCATAATCAGCCATTAATGCTCGAAAAAAAACAACATGAGGCCAGCGGTTTAAATCGCTGTGTGCTTTTAAAAATTCTGGACCTAAATATCCGTCGGTGTCAGCATGGTTAAGTACATAATTTATTTGTTTCATTGCTTTGTTAATTAAAACAGTATCATCAATTAATTCGCCGCAGCGCAGCATTCCATCCACCCAATAAGCATTTTGCTCATAAACAACCCAGCCGTATTTTGCCATAGTTGAATCAAACCATCCGGTAGAGTTAAATGGAAACCCCGCATATTCAAGATTCCCTGTTAGCCCCTTTGCCTGGCGATTAAGATATTCTCTCAACCACCCTTCAGGATCGATTGAACCGATTTCTGACTCAACAAATGACCCAAAATATTTTACTCCAATGTTTTTTGAATCTTTATTTTTGCCATTTGAAAAAGTATTGGAAATAGAAATTATTAATAAAAACGATATGAAAAGAATATTTGAAAATCGGTTCACCATATAAATCTCCAGAGGCATTGGAATTAATTTAACTATACTAATTATGCTTATTAGAAATATAAAATTTTTATTCTGCTATTGCTAAAATTAAATTAGGAGAATGATGACCCTTTCAATAATTAAAAGGGAAAATATTTAAATTAGGATTATAAGATTTGGATTAAGAAAGTGCTACGAAATGAACAAAATTCGTTAACAATTCATTTAAACTTTTCAAATCCCCATATTACTCAAAGTATGAATAACAAGATGAATTGATTCAGCTAAATCCGGATGTTCGGATTCAAAATTTGCTGCTGTTTCTTTTAAGTTACTTATTAAATCATCTTTTTCTTCTATTACTTTTTCTTCAGAATCTTCTAAAAGTTTTTTTATGTCGTCGGAAATCTTTAGTAAAATGTTTTTTGATTCAGCATCAAGAGAAGAAACTTTATGAAGTTCTTCATGCATTTTTTCCAAACTCTTGTGTAATTCGTTTTGACTCATTTTATCCCTAATTATGAATTCAGAATATTAATAATTCTAAATTAAGTAAATAATTTTATGAGTCAAATAGACATTGATACATTAATAAATCTACTCAAGTCTTTTTTGAAATCTTAAAGAACTTAAAGCCAAAATTAATATTCCCATTCCCAATAAAACCATAGTTTCGGGAACAAGCTGCAAGAATCCATCCCCTTTCAGAATGACACCTCTTAAAATTGTTATATAATATCTTAAAGGAATTAAATAAGTAATCGGTTGAATCCATGATGGCATGTTTTCAATTGCAAAAGCAAAACCAGATAAGAAATTCATGGGAAGTAAAATCCCAAACATTGACACCATCATCGCCTGCTGCTGTGTTTTTGATACGGTTGAGATGAACAAACCGAGGCCTAAAGCTGAAAGTACGTAAATAAAAGATGCGATCATTAAAAATAAAAAATCCCCTCTAATCGGAATCCCGAACCAAAACACCATCACAGCAGTTACCAAAAGTACGTCAACAAAACCAGCAATTACAAACGGAACGGTTTTACCAATAATCAATTGAAATGGTTTGATCGGCGTAACTATAATTTGCTCAAAAGTCCCGATTTCTCTTTCCTTTACTATAGCCATTGCCATAAGCGTGGTGGTAATTATTGTTAAGATTAAACCCATTATTCCGGGAAGCATAAAATAACGGGTCTTAAGGTCAGGGTTATACCACACTCTTATTTCCGGTGTAATCATACTTGATAATGCTATTTTTAAACCGGATTTATCCTTGATATCTAAAAGAATATTTTGAGAATATTTTGAAACCACATTCGTTACATAGCCAAATGCTATTCCAGCTTTGTTTCCATCTGATCCATCAAATAAAGCCTGAACATCAACCTGTTCTTTTCGTTCTAATTTTTTTTCAAAATCTTTTGGAATTACTAATGCCCAAAGAGCTTGGCCCTTATTAATTTCGTCTTCTATCTGTCCATAACTATCAGCATAATCTTTAACTAAAAAATATCCTGAACTTTCGAACTTATCTATAAAATCGCGGCTTGCTTCTGTTTTATCCTGATCATATACAATTGTATTAATATTATTAATATCAAGATTCGCGGCATAACCTAATAAGATTAATTGAATAATGGGCGCAATAAAAATTATTCCAAATAAGCGCGGATCCCTTTTTAATTGTAAAAATTCTTTTATGATTATGTTGATAATTATTTTCATTCTAAAACCTTTTCAATTATAAAATCTTAATATAGATTTCATGCAATTTTATTTTTCTTATTGATGATAGATGCTAATCCAAGAAAGAAAACATTAAAAATTATTAGATAAATTATCTGCTGCCAGAAGGCCTCCATTCCAACTCCTTTTAATAGAATATCTCTTAAAATGATTATATAAAATTTTACGGGAGTAATATTTGTAATTATTTGAATCACCGGCGGCATGCTTTCAATTGGGAAAACAAATCCTGAAAGCAAGAAAGACGGAAGCAAAGAAATTAAAGATGATAATTGAAATGCTACTTGCTGTGATTCGGAAACAGATGAAATCAGAATTCCTAAATTCAAGCATGCAAAAAGAAAAATAAGCGTTGAAAAAAATAATAACAGAACATTTCCTTTTATGGTAATTCCAAATAATAAATATCCTGCAAATAGTATTAGTGACGCAATAAAAAGTGCTATTACGGAATACGGTAATGTTTTACCCACTAATAATTCAAGTGACGAAAGAGGAGAAACATTAATTTGTTCAATGGTGCCTTTTTCCTTTTCTCTTACAATAGACATGGCGATAGAAATAACGGCTGTCATTATCAGAATCATTGAAATGAGTCCTGGTATTAGATAAAGCGTAGAATTTAAATCCGGGTTAAACCAGAATCTCGGTTCGAGATTAATCGGAACATAAGCCTGCCTGCCCCTAACGGCTAATGCCTCCTGGACTATTTTATTATTGTAGGTTGCCGTTGCCGCATTCATATAGTTTGAGATGACTGATGCTGTATTTGCATCAATTCCTTCAACCAGTATTTGAATTTTTGCTTCTTTGTTTGAATAAATGTTGCGTGAAAAATCATCCGGGAATACAAGGACAACCTGTGCATCGCCCTGATCTAAAACTTCTCTTATTTTATTTTCAGAATCAATATGCCCGACTAAATCAAAATAATTTGAACTTGTTAATCGGTTAACAAATTCTCTCGAGTCGACTGATTTATCCTGATCAAAAACTGCCAGCTTTATATGGTGTACATCAAAATTAATTGCATAACCAAAAATTATAAGAAGCACAAAAGGAAATACAAAAAGTACATACAGCATTCTTGTATCACGCTTTAA
>CAZRMA010000282.1:3098-5549 GCA_964600655.1 uncultured Ignavibacteriaceae bacterium | reverse complement strand
ACTGGAATGGGTCAATAGCTAATTCAATCAAGGATAAGAGTTATAGATTATATAATTCAGACTTAACTCCGCTTACAGATATTATGTATGTAACAATGTCTCAGGAAAGAGATCAAATAACTCAAGATGTTGTTTTTAAAGACAATAAAATTTTCAATGTTTGGGCAGATAATCATGAACCCGGAGTTGGATATGATATTTGGGCGAATGTTTTTAATGTTAATGATTTAGTAACGGGTGTTAATGATAAAAAAAGTAATGCGCCGGCAAGTTTTGAACTTTCACAGAATTATCCAAATCCATTTAACCCCAGCACAAAAATTAAATATTCTATCTCAAACGTAGGAACTTCATTAATGAAGTTCGTACAATTGAAGGTCTATGATATATTGGGAAGAGAAGTTGCAACTCTTGTTAACGAAACAAAAGCCCCGGGCAATTATGAAGTAACTTTTAATGCAAGTAATCTTGCAAGCGGCGTTTATTTCTATAGACTAAAAGCTGGTGATTTTGTTCAAACAAAAAAGATGATTTTGCTTCGCTAGAAGAAACCTAAAATGGAAAACCTTCAAGGTTAACGCTATAAGGGCATTGACAATTTATAAATGAAATTCAAATGTTTTTAAAATGAGAAAACCTTGAAGGTTGTAATTAGGAATGTCAGATCTACGTTTTTCTAAACAGTTTCAGTTCTTCATTGTCGTTGGGCATCTTAAATATTTTTACAAAATTAAATCCAAGCTTTTCAAGAAGATTTATAGAGTTTGTATTATCCAAAGAAGTAATTGCAAGCAAAGTATTCAATCTAAAAGTTTCTTTTGCATATCGTATAACTGCTTCTGCTGATTCAAACGCATAGCCCTGTCGTCTGTATTTCGGCAAAAATGCAAAACCTAAATCAACATTTTCCAGGTATTCTCTTTTTATTAATCCGCATAAACCAATAGATGCATTAGACTGCTTCTCTTTAACAAGGTATAATCCATATCCGAATTCTTCATAGCTTATTATAATCTTATTTGAAATATAATTTCTTGCATCTTCATCATTTTTTATATTACGATTACCTATATATTTTATCCAGTCATGATCGTTCAACAATTCAAAAATAAATTTTGAATCATCTACAGACAGCTTTAATAATTTTAATCTTTCTGTTTCAATGATAATCAAGTAGTTCTCCATTCATTATTTTATGATAGTGAGAATTAAAATTAAGTTTAAATTTCAGCATTTTATATTTTAATAATTAATAATATATTTTTATTAAAACAAACCAATACTTCTTTAATATCTTTCAGAAAGGAACGCTTTATGTTTGCAGTCATCAACCATCTGAGCCTTACAACATCAGTTGATGAAATTGGAACCCGAATAATTAATGAGGGACTATCCATTTTATCAGAGAATAAAGGATTTAAAGATTTTTACTTTGTAAAGGAAGCAGACAATAAAGGTTGCGTTATTATACTCTGGGAAACTGCCGAAGATGCTGTAAATGGTGCTAAGCAGTTTGGACCTACCTGGTTCACCAGTAATATAAAGCCGTTTTTATCAGGCGAAGAAGGTAGAAGCGTTGGTCCGGTAATAGTTAAATATAATGAATGATTATACTCATCATAAATAAGATAGATGATAATCTTTAACTATTTTTTTAAAAAGCTCCAGGTTGATTTGATTTATAATGTTTGTTTAACTTACGTCCATCTAAAATCGTAAAAGATAAATAACAGTTTAAATTTAAATTTAACCGGGAAATAATTTGAGTACAATTAAAAAATTTTTTTCTTTTTTACTTTTTGTTTTTTTATTCACATCTATTTTTTATCCACAAAGCGATTTGAAGCTATGGTACAATCAGCCAGCCGATAAATGGGTTGAAGCTCTGCCAGTTGGCAACGGAAGAATTGCTGCAATGATTTATGGCGATCCCGCAAATGATACTTTAAAGTTAAACGAAGAAACAGTTTGGTCCGGCGGGCCGAATAATAATGTTGATCCGGCGGTTAAGCCTTACATAGTTCAAGTGCGTAAATTGATATTTGAAGGCAAATATGTAGAAGCACAAAAACTTGCCGACGAAAAAATCAAAAGTAAAAACAACGGTATGAAATACCAGCCTGTCGGCAATCTTGTAATTAATTTTCCGGGACATGAAGTGTATTCAAATTATTACAGAGATTTGAATATTGAAAATGCTGTGGCTTCGGTTAGCTATAATGTTAAAGGAGTCAATTTTAAAAGAGAAATATTTTCCTCGTTTACAGATCAAGTAATTATTATTCATTTAACCGCTGATCAGCCGGGAAAAATAAACTGCACACTTTCAATGAACTCTCCACTTACGCACTCACTATCAGCAGGGAAAGATGAAATTAAATTAAACGGCATATCAAGTGATCACGAAGGACAAAAAGGAAAAGTAAAATTTGAGGCAATCGTTAAGCCAAA
>CAZRMA010000282.1:0-2998 GCA_964600655.1 uncultured Ignavibacteriaceae bacterium | reverse complement strand
GGCGAAAAATCCGACTGATGTTAGAATAAAAAAATTTAATAAAACCGATGATCCACAGCTTGTTGCCCTTTATTTCCAGTTCGGAAGATACTTGCTTATTTCCAGCTCGCAGCCCGGAACACAGCCTGCAAACTTACAGGGAATTTGGAATGATCAAATTTCTCCGCCGTGGGATAGCAAGTACACAATCAACATAAATACCGAAATGAATTACTGGCCTTCCGAAATTACAAATTTATCAGAGCTCAGTGAGCCGTTATTTAATATGATTAAAGATCTCTCGGCAACAGGCCGTGAGAGTGCGAGCGAAATGTACGGCGCACCCGGGTGGATGGTACATCACAATACAGATATTTGGCGCATTAGCGGTGAGGTAGATCTGGCATTTTATGGATTATGGCAAACAGGTGGGGCGTGGCTTACCCGCCATTTGTGGGAACATTATTTATTCACGGGAGACAATACTTTTTTGAAAAATATTTACCCTGTATTAAAAGGCGCATCTGAATTTTTTGTTAATCAATTACAAATCGAACCTGAGCATCATTGGCTGGTTGTCTGTCCTTCCAATTCACCTGAACATAGTTATTTGAGTAAAGACGGAATTTCTGTTTCCACCTCGGCCGGGACAACCATGGATAATCAAATTGTGTTCGAACTATTTTCAAATACTATTAATGCAGCAAAGATTTTAAAAGTTGATAAAAATTTTATTGATACATTAAATTCCAAAAGAGATTCACTTCCGCCGATGCAAATAGGGCAGTATACACAATTACAAGAGTGGCTTCATGATTGGGATGATCCAAACGATCATCACCGCCATGTTTCCCATTTGTACGGCTTGTATCCAGGTTTTCAAATTTCTCCTTATCGAACTCCGGAATTATTTGAAGCAGCACGCAACTCGCTTGTTTACCGTGGCGATGTTTCTACCGGGTGGTCGATGGGATGGAAGGTTAATTTGTGGGCTCGTCTGTTAGATGGCAATCATGCATATAAATTAATTTCCGATCAGTTGAGCCCTGCACCAACGGCAGCAGCAGGCGAAGGCGGCGGAACTTATCCAAATCTTTTTGATGCACATCCGCCGTTTCAAATTGACGGAAATTTTGGATGCTCAGCGGGTATTGCGGAAATGCTTTTACAAAGTCACGACGGATTCATTTACATACTTCCTGCTTTACCTGATAAATGGAAAGATGGTTCGGTTAAGGGACTAATGGCTAGGGGCGGATTTCAAGTTGATATTGATTGGAAAGACGGGAAGCTCATTAAACTGAAAATCCATTCCGGGCTTGGCGGCAATTGCAGAATTAGAGTTACAGAAAATTTATTACCGGAAAGAGATGTAAATTTAAATATTGCTGAGGGTGAAAATCCAAATCTGTTTTTTCAATTACCTGGAATAAAAAAACCATTGATTTCTGAAAAAGCAGAATTAAAAGGAATCACTTTGCCCTCCACAAATCTTTACGACTTTTCAACAACAGCAGGAAAAGATTACGTTTTTAATACGGAGTAATATGAAACAGAGAAGAGTATCTTTTTCGTTTTGCTTTTATAATTTCTATCTTTTCCATATAGAGTTGATAATTAAAACAATTATGAAAATTTAAAGATGAAATGTAAACCGTTGAAACTTTCTAACTCATGCCGTAGAGATTTAACGCGTTAAACCCATACAGATTGTCAATAGAAAACAAATATATTTTCTTACATCCCATCCAAAATAAACAATGTGCAATCGGCATTTTTTAAGCGCATAGGTTTTACCGGTGCATATTCTTCCGAATCAACAAACGTCTGTGCGCTTTTAATATCAGGAAATTCAATGATCACAACCCTGGTTGGTGTCCAGAGATCTGTTTCTCTAACATCCATCACTCCGCCTCTTGCTTTGTAAACACCGCCGTATTTTTCAGCTATAGGTTTTGCAAGCTTTTTATATTCTTCGTATGCTTTCGGGTTTTTAATTTTTGTGTCAACTACAAGATATGCACTCATATTAAATCCTAAATATTATTTATAACAGAATGATGTTGAAAATTTAGCGAATGCAAAGTAACAAAATTTATTTAATCATTCCGATTTATTTATGTCAATTACTAATAATCTATTCCTTATCCTCCGGGAATAATTCTTTAGTTCTTTTTTCCATTTCGGCGGCGATAACTTTTCCATCTGCTCCTTGCTGATTTAGTCTCTCTTTAATATTGTGATAGCTTTCAGCATCTCTGTCTTGACTTAATTTAAATACATTATCCATTTCAATAATTTCAATTTCGAAAGCAACTATTGCGTGCATAACTTTTTGCTTGAACTCTAAAGGAAGATTGTCAAAAGTTGTTGTGGATTTATGATTATAATTTTCAAAGTGAAGCGATGTTTTTCTAAGTACTTCTTCTAACCCGGAATCATCCAGAAAACTAATAATGCCTTTAACATGTACGCTCATATAATTCCAGGTAGATGCGATATAAGGATTGCTGTACCAGGTTCCGCTTACATAAGTATGATTGCCTGTGAATACCACAAGAACATTATTGTTTTGAAGAAAAGCTTTATGATGATCGGTGTTCCTCATTATATGTCCACGCAATATTTTTTTACCGTTTTGCTCTTCAATAAAAACCGGGACTTGTGTAGCAACGGGTTTGTTTGCCGAATTACATCCCGTTAAAAAGGCAAATGGATGCTCGTCTATAAATTCTTTAATAACTTTGGGGTCTTTTTCTTTGTAATATGGCAAGTTATACATAGTGAAATCGTTTTTGATTAAATTAATAAGTTTATCACGATTGATCAATTAGCTTATCTTAATTGATTGAAATATGTTTATCAATGATCTTGTATTATTCAAATTACATTATTTATTCATCTTTTAAAAGTAAACTTCGCAAATGCATTAAGTCCTCTTTCTTTGGTAAGATTTTACATTGCAATTCTTTTTTCATAGCCCAATCAGCGAAAACAAATGAACCCAAAGCAATAAGCA
>CAZRMA010000281.1:0-5567 GCA_964600655.1 uncultured Ignavibacteriaceae bacterium | reverse complement strand
CGTTAATGAAAATACAGGACAAAGTAGTGAAGTTGAAATTAAAGTTAAAGTTGATTCACTTTTATCAATAATGACTTTAGATGAAAAGATTGGACAGATGACACAAGTTGATTATTTGGCATTTAAAGATTTTAACGATATTAAAAAATATTTTATTGGTTCTGTACTTTGGGGCGGCAATTCAGAAATTGATGACATTTCATCTAAAGGCTGGTCTAAAACCGCGGATGAATTGCAAAAGTATTCCGCGCAAACAAGATTAAAAATTCCTTTACTTTTAGGAATCGACGCCGTTCACGGCCATAATAATGTTTCTGATGCAGTAATATTTCCTCACAATATTGCTTTAGGCTGTACAAGGAATCCGGAGCTTGTAGAAAAGGCTGCTCGCGTAACTGCTGAAGAAGTTGCCGGTACAGGAATTAATTGGACATTCGCTCCATGTGTTGCAGTTGCTAGAAATGATAGATGGGGAAGAACTTATGAAAGCTTCGGAGAAGATCCTAAATTAGTAGCTGAAATGGGATCCGCTGCAGTTAAAGGATTCGAGGGAATATTGTCCAACAAGGACGCAATCCTCTCTTGTACTAAACATTTTATCGGAGATGGCGGTACCACTAATGGTAAAGATCAAGGAAACACGGAATGTGATGAAGGGACATTAAAAGAAATTCATTTGCCAGGATATATTGCCGCAATTAAAGCAGGCACTAATTCCATTATGGTTTCTTATAGCAGCTGGAATGGAATTAAAATGCATGGCAATAAATATTTGGTAACGGATCTGCTAAAAAATGAATTAGGATTTAAAGGATTAGTTGTTTCGGATTGGGCAGCGATTGATCAACTTGGAAGTGATTTTAAAAAAGATATTGAAAAATCTATTAACGCCGGATTAGATATGATTATGATACCAAATGGTAAAGGACAAAAAAACAATTATACTGAATTTGTAAGTGATTTAAAAGAATTGGTTAATGATGGAAAAGTTTCACAGGAAAGGATTGACGATGCTGTAAGAAGAATTCTTAGTGTAAAACTTAAGATGGATATTTTCAATAAGACTTCTACAGATAAAGAATTGCTTTCACAAATCGGATCGGAAGAACACAGGGAAGTCGCCAGGGAATGTGTAAGGCAATCATTAGTATTACTTAAAAACGAAAATCATATTCTTCCCCTTTCAAAAAAAGCTTCTAAAATTTTCATTGCCGGAAAAGGAGCAGACAGCATTGGCATACAATGCGGCGGCTGGACAATTTCATGGCAAGGAAGTACAGATCAAAAAAATCTAGAGGGGACTACAATTTTACAAGCTGTCAAAAATTCTGTTGATGATGAGACCAAAATTATTTACTCAAAAAATGGGAATGGTGCTGAAGGATCCGATTTTGCAGTGGTGGTTATTGGTGAAAAGCCTTATGCTGAAATGATCGGTGATCGTACTGATTTATCGCTGTCGTCAGAAGATATTGAAACTATTAATAATGTCAAAAAATCAGGTGTACCTGTTGTATTAGTATTATTATCCGGAAGGCCTTTGATTATAGATAAAGCCCTTGATATGGCAGACGCATTTGTTGCTGCTTGGCTGCCTGGAACCGAGGGGGAAGGTGTTACTGATGTTCTCTTTGGAGATTATAGCCCAACAGGGAAGCTATCGCAAACATGGCCTAAAACCATGTCCCAGGAGCCGATAAATATCGGAGATAAAAATTATGACCCCTTATTTCCATTTGGTTTTGGGTTAACTTATTAAATCAATTTCGAATAAACCCGGTTTCATTCACAAACTGGGTTTTTGTTTATTTATTCACACATAAAAATCCGCTAACGGTACAGACTCCAAAGGAGACCGGCTTAAATTCAAAATAAATTATTTATGGTTTAAAAATTTAATCTCAATTATTTCTAACAACTTATTTTCTAATTAACTTGAAACTCTAATAATCATGAAAAGACGCTCACAATATCTTACCCAAAAGCTTATTCTTATTTCAATATTTTTGATAGTCCTTTTTTCAAGCTTTCAACCTGCCTTGATAAATCAAAAAGAATCTAATTCTACTGAACCAAATGAAAAATATAAAGTACAAATTGATTCAATACTCTCAATCATGACTTTGGAAGAAAAAATTGGTCAGCTGAACCAGCTATCTTTTGGTATCGGTTGGGGTCCAACAATAAAAAGTCAAGTCCCTGATGAATACAAAAATTTAATTAGACAAGGAAAAATTGGATCATTTTTAAATGCACTCGGAGCCGACTTCACAAAAGACTTACAAAAAGTTGCTATTGAAGAATCAAGATTAAAAATTCCACTTCTATTTGGATACGACGTAATTCATGGGTTCAGAACAACATTCCCAGTTCCTTTAGCAGAAGCCAGCAGCTGGGATCCTGAATTGGTTGAAAAATCTTCACGTTTTGCCGCGCAAGAAGCTGCTTCTGTTGGTGTTCATTGGACATTTGCCCCAATGGTTGATATTGCACGAGACCCTCGTTGGGGAAGAATTGTGGAAGGTTCTGGAGAGGATACTTATCTTGGTTCGGTTATGGCAGCCGCAAGAGTTAAAGGATTTCAAGGTGATTTAAATTCAAATAAAAATATTCTTGCATGTGCAAAACATTTTGCTGCATATGGTGCGGCTGAAGGAGGAAGAGACTACAACACAGTCGACATATCAGAAAGAACCTTAAGAGAAATTTATCTCCCTCCATTTAAAGCAGCTGTTGATGCCGGCGCAGAAACATTTATGTGTTCGTTTAATGAAATTGCAGGAATTCCTTCTTCAGCGAATGAAAAATTATTAACCGGCATTCTTAGAAATGAATGGGGTTTTAATGGATTTGTAGTAAGCGATTGGAATTCAATTGGAGAATTGGTTAATCATAGGGATGCAAAAAATTTAAAAGCAGCCGCAGAGCTTGGAATTACTGCAGGCGTTGATATGGATATGGAAGCTAGAAGCTATATCGATAATTTAACTAACCTGGTTCGTGAAGGTAATATTCCTGAAAAATTAATTGACACCTCAGTTAGAAGAATATTAAAATCAAAATTTAAATTAGGCTTATTTGAGAATCCTTATAAATATTGCAACGCTCAAATTGAAAAAAATACTGTGCTAAGTGAGGAAATACAAAACGCTGCATTTGATGATGCAAAGAAATCAATAATTCTATTAAAAAATGAAAATGCTATTCTTCCATTAGAAAAAAATATAAAAACCATTGCTATTATTGGCCCGTTAGCAAATAGTAAAAAGGATCCTTTAGGAACATGGCATGCAATGGGAGATTCAAATGATGTAATTACTGTTGTACAAGGAATAAAAAACAAAGTATCCAACGCCACAAAAGTTTTGTACTCAAAAGGATGTTCAATTAATGATTCATCAACAACCGGATTTAAAGATGCAATTAAGACAGCAAATAAAGCTGATGTTGTCATTATGGTCATTGGTGAATCGGAAACAATGAGTGGAGAGGCTCACAGTCGATCTTCAATTGAACTGCCCGGCATTCAAAATGATTTAGTAAAAGAAATTTATAAAACTAGGAAACCCGTTGTTGCTGTCTTAATGAATGGAAGGCCTCTTGCCACTGAATGGATATCAGATAATATTCATGCTATTATTGAATCATGGTTTTTAGGAATTAAATCAGGTTCAGCAATTGCAGAAGTACTTTTTGGCGATTATAATCCAAGTGGAAAACTACCAGTTACAGTTCCAAGAACAACAGGACAAATTCCAATTTACTACAATCAAAAAAGTACGGGCAGGCCAGGCGATACCACAAATCGATATACATCAAAGTATATTGATCTACCCCTTACTCCCCTCTATCCGTTTGGTTATGGATTGAGTTATACACAATTTGACTACAGCAATTTAACATTATCGTCAAATAAAATTACATCTGATCAAACATTGAAAATAAAAGTTGATATAAAAAACTCTGGAAATTATGATGGAGAAGAAGTTGTTCAGCTATATATTAGGGATGATTTTGCTTCAGTTACCCGTCCTGTAAAAGAATTGAAAAGATTTAAAAAAATATTCCTTAAAAAAGGAGAAACTAAAACTGTTGGGTTTGAAATTGACAATAATGATTTTTCATTTTATAATAAGAATATGAAATTTGTTTCAGAGCCGGGAATGTTTACAGTTTATGTCGGGACTAATTCAGTGGATGTTATTCAAAATCAATTTGAGTTGATAAGTAATTAATTGTTGATAAAGATGAAATTTAAAATAATATTGCAAAGTTTATTTGTAGCTGCATTTTTAATTACAGGATGCTCCTCTTCAAAGATTTACAATGAAGAAGCAAACAAACAAATGAACAAATCATTTACTCGAGAGATAACAAAAAATGTTTCAGCAAATTATCTTCTATACTTGCCGAAAGGATATGGTAAAGAAAAAAAAATTGGCCGTTAGTTTTGTTTTTACATGGCATAGGCGAATGTGGTGAAGACTTGCAAAAAGTGAAAACGCATGGACCTCCAAAACTGGTTGAACAAGGCAAAGAATTTCCATTCATTCTTGTATCTCCGCAGTGCCCTGAAGGCAGCTTGTGGTCTGATAATGTATTGGATGGATTATTAAAAGAACTAGAAGAAAAATATAACGTTGACAAGAATAGAATATATGTTACCGGCTTGAGCATGGGAGGCTACGGTACATGGAGCCTTGCAATGGAATATCCGCATAGGTTTGCTGCTATTGCACCCGTCTGCGGTGGTGGAAATGTAAGAACTGTATGTAAATTAAAAGACATGCCTATTTGGGTATTTCACGGCGCTAAAGACAATGTTGTCCCAATTGCAGAATCACAAAAGTTAGTTGATGCCCTTAAAAAATGCGGAAATGATGTTAAGTTTACAATTTATCCGGAAGCGAATCATGATTCGTGGACAGAAACATATAAGAATCCTGAGTTATATAAGTGGCTTTTGAGTCATTCACTAAAAAAGAATTAAGTAATCAAGAATGAAAAATATCATGACAAAGTCTGGTAATTATTTATTATTCCCATTTATGGTTGCTATTGCCTCCCAATTAATTTTCTCTCAACCTTCTAACAATGTCCAACGAAATTCCTACAAGGCGAATGCTATTTTAGGCAATGGCAATTTATGTGTTGTTTATTCTGATGATGCACGAATTACAAATAAGAAAAACTCAAAAGGAATACAGCATCTTTATTTTAAAGATTACACCGCTGATTATATAGCATCAACTTCATTCGATTTATTTAATGAAAAAAATGAAAAACTTGTTGGAAAAGAATCAATCGGTTTAAAAAACTTCTTCACCACTTTCACACATACGAATTTTGGGAATAATATTACAAGGGATGTAACTTGTTTTGTTCATCCTGAAGATGCCGTGGTATTGAACCTCACCGTTAAGGGTGATTTTCAAAACATCCGACAAAATTTTAATATTATATTACGGAAAAACATTATTACAGATACAACTATCTTCTTATCTTCAATTGCTATTGTTAAAAAATTCGTGATTGCAACCTGGTCAAATAACACAGTGTTATTGGCA
>CAZRMA010000280.1:0-5588 GCA_964600655.1 uncultured Ignavibacteriaceae bacterium | reverse complement strand
CAAAAACATATAGTGATTATGACAATCACAATAATCTTGTCGACAACTATTATGTTACTTTTGACGATACAATTTGGGTCAATAATTATAAGAATAATTATGAATATAGCACATTAACTTCTGTTAATAATAATTTATTAATTCTAAAAGAATTTAAATTGTTTGATAACTATCCAAATCCTTTTAATCCATCCACTATTATAAGTTGGCAAACTTCAGTTAGCGGGATACAAACTATAAAAATTTATGATGTTTTGGGAAGAGAAATTGCAACATTGCTAAATGAGTATCGTCCGGCAGGTAATTATAAACTCAAATTTAACCCGGAAGGAACCCTTCAAAATCCAGCTTCCGGAGTTTACTTTTATCAATTGCGAATTATTAGTTCTAATTCAAATTCGAAAACAAATCAGAATGAAGCGAGACAAAATTTAGTTATAACTAAAAAAATGATGTACTTGAAGTAGGAAAGATTCTAAGTTACTTGATAAAATTTGTTAATAAAGTGGTAAATGATTAATCCCCCTACTACATAAACAAAAAATTCTGTTATATCATAGTGAAGTAAATTAGTTGTAGAGAAAGGAAAGAATTTATCTGAGTATTGACTCAATTCATCCCAATTCGAATAAGGCAGTTTTTTTGCATTCAAAATAAGCGTATTAACATAACCAGATAAATATAAAAGTATGCAATGAGTTAAAATCCAAAGAGAAATTAAAATTCTATTCATAATTATAAAAATCTATTCCTAATCTCTTCAAACAACAATCAGGGGATGCCTGAGATTATATTTAATGCATTTATGACATTTCCCACTATTAAAAAATAATTCAATAAATATTGAATGTTAAATTTATTTACAATATTTTAAAACCTATAATAATCTGGACGAGAGGTTATTGAATGTTAAATTGCAACAGCCAAAATTACGATACTTGTATATGTTGTCAAACCTTTGATTACTGTTCAAAAAAAGACTTTATTGAAAAAGGAAGAATAACAGCGGGTTATTCAATTACAATATTTATTATAGCTGTAATCTTACTATCTGCTATCGTTTTTAAATTTTTATAAGACTCTAACTTCAATATCTGTCTGTAGTTATAAATTAAATAAGAGTATTAGAAACATATATAGTGTGTAGAGGATAATCCATCCAAAAAATACAAATATCATAAAAGCGATCAATTTGTAATCTTGAATCCAGTGTTTTAATTTTAATAATAGCATCTTGCCTCCAAGAGAAAATAATCTGTTTAATTTCAATAAAACAAGATATATACCAAATAAAAATCAAACTTGAACTTCCATTTGATGCTGTTTTTCAACGTAATTTTGCATATGTGAGAAAACAATCAATATTATTTTTCATTATTGCCCAAATAAAAGTGGGCTGTTTAATAAAAATATTTTAACCTTCTTGTTAAATCATCATTACGTTTTTATATTTGTCAATAAACTTCGAGAGTATTTATGCATCCCAAAATTATATTACAAACCGATTTTCCGGATTTAAAACTTGTTAAAAAAGGTAAAGTTAGAGATATCTATGATGTGGGCGAGTATTATTTAATTGTTTCTACTGATCGTCTTTCTGCATTTGATGTTATTATGTCACAAGGTATACCTTTTAAAGGAATGGTGCTTACTAAAATATCAGAATTCTGGTTTAATTTTTCAAAAGATATAATTCCAAATCATTTAATCAGCACCAATGTAAATGATTTTCCATCTGAATGTAAACCATATTCGGAGGATTTAAAGGGTAGGGCAATGCTTGTAAAAAAAGCTGAAGTAATTCCAATTGAAAGTATTGTCAGAGGCTATATTTCAGGCTCTGGATGGAATGATTACAAAGCTACCGGCAGGATTTCAGGGATAAGTTTGCCTTCCGGTTTATTGGAATCAGAAAAACTGCCGCAGCCTATCTTTACTCCGTCTACAAAAGCAGAAATTGGTTTGCATGATGAAAATATTTCTGTGGCCGAAGCAGAGAAAATAGCTGGCGCAGATGTAGTTACCAAAATTAAAAATGCAATTTTAGCAATTTATACTTCTGCATCTGAATATGCTCTTCAGAAAGGAATTATCATCGCCGATACTAAAATGGAGTTTGGTTACTATAATGGTGAAATCATTCTTGTTGACGAATTGCTTACTCCAGATTCTTCCCGTTTTTGGCCAAAAGATAAATATGAAAAAGGAAGGGCTCAGGAAAGCTTTGATAAGCAGTTTGTACGTGATTATCTTTTATCCATAAAATTTAATAAACAACCGCCTCCACCCACTCTTCCGGAAGATGTTATAATTAAGACCAGTGAAAAATATCTTGATGCGCTTTACAAACTAAGCGGGGAAAAATTTTCTTAAATGTATCCTGTACTAATCAAGGTTGATAACAAAAAAGATTTATATCTTAAATGGAATGATGGTACACATTCAAGAATTAGCTTAGAAAAACTTAGAAATAATTGTCCATGTGCAACTTGTGCGGCTCAAAAAGACAGGCAAAGTTTAAGTTATATTCCAATTTTACATGAGAGCCAGAAAAAAGTAGAAAATGTTAAGCAAGTGGGAAGTTATGCAATATCTGTTACCTGGAAAGATGGACATAACACTGGGATTTATGAATATACATTTCTAAGAAAGCTTGCACAAAATTAATTTCACTATATTGAAAAATGGTTTTACCAAATCAACTCACTGTTTTACGAATAATCCTTACACCTGTATTCCTCTTCTTTTTCCTATCTGAAGACCCTTTATTTAAACAAATTTCTTTAGGTATTTTCATTATAGCTGCATTAACTGACTGGTATGACGGCTGGCTGGCTAGGAAATTTAATTATATAACTTCCTGGGGTAAATTTTGGGATCCTCTTGCTGACAAAATATTAACCTCTGCTGCATTTCTCGGATTTGTTTTTATTGGAATGCTCGATCTTTGGATGGTGATTATAATTTTGCTTCGTGATTTTATTGTAACTAGCTTGAGAGCTTACGCTGATTATAAAAATTTTTCTTTCCCCACAAGTTATTATGCAAAATGGAAAACATTTATCCAAATGACCTTTCTTTATTATTTATTAGTGGTTTATGTCGGAAGTAAAACTCCGCAAATCTTCAACGGAAATGAAAATATCTTTGCAATCTTATTAAATAACACTTTTATTTTTTTTACAATGCTTTTCATTACAATAATTACTTTTCATTCAGGTGTAACTTATTTGTATACTAACCGTCATTTGATTAAAAAGCTGTTTAGCCGTGAAACTTAATTTTATCGAGAATCTACTTGGTTCAGGATTTTATACAGGGTATATTCCTTTTGCATCTGGCACATTTGGAAGTCTTGCTGCATTAATTATTTATTGGATACCGGGGTTTGAAAAGCCCTTAATATTGATTCCTGCTATTATTCTTTTTACTTTTTACGGCATTTATGTGGGCAGTAAATTTGAAGTTAGATTTGGTAAAGATCCAGCTGAATGTACAATTGATGAAATTGTTGGGATGTGGATTTCACTCCTTTTTTTACCAAAAAGATTTGTTGTTTCTTTAGTTGCTTTTTTAATTTGGCGTGCGTTGGATATAATTAAACCGTATCCAGCTAATAAATTTGAAGAGTTAAAAGGTGGTCTAGGAATAATGATGGATGATGTCACCGCAGGTTTATATAGTTTAATATTGATTCATATATTAATAATTATCTACAATAACTTTTTATAATTTTTACGAAAGAAAAAAATGAAAGCTCATTTAATTACAATTGGAGATGAAATTCTTATAGGACAAACACTCAATACAAATGCAGCATTCATTGGTGAATCATTAGTCAATATCCAAGTTGACATTAAAACTACTTCAGTTGTCGGAGATGATGAAAGTGAAATTATAACTGAATTTAATAGATGTTGGAAAAATAACGATATTGTTTTAGTAACGGGTGGCTTAGGGCCAACTCATGATGATATAACACGGCAATGCGTTGTGAAATTTTTTAATACTGAATTGATCCAGAATAAAGAAGTTCTAGATGATATTAAAAAGATGTTTGAAAAAAGAGGAAGAGAATTAACAAAAGTAAATGAAGGGCAGGCTTTAGTTCCTGAAATTGCTACTCCAATTAGAAATACTTTAGGGACTGCCCCTGGGATTTGGATTGAAAAAGATAATAAAATATTTGTTGTGATGCCCGGCGTGCCCTATGAGATGAAAGAAATGATGAATGAATTTATTATTCCTAAATTAAGTGAAAAAACAAAAAAACTTTCACCTATAAAACTTAGAAAAGTTTTGCAAACTACAGGAATACCTGAATCGACACTTTTTGAAAAATTTGGTGATTTAAATGAATTATTGGATGGAGCAAAGCTTGCGTTTCTTCCAAGCCTTTTTGGCGTGAAACTGCGCTTTACTGTTGAAGGTAAAAATGAGGAGGAAGCAAAAAATAAAATAAGTGAAATTGAACAAAAAATTCGAAGTAAAGTTGGCCGTTATATTTATGCTTCCGGCGAAGAAGACCTTGAACAGACTGTCGGCAGATTATTAAAAGAAAGAGGTTTTAAAGTTGCCCTTGCTGAATCATGCACAGGCGGATATGTATCTCATCTTCTAACAAATATATCAGGAAGCAGTGATTATTTTGAAAGGGGAATAGTTTCTTACAGCAATGCAGCAAAAGTTGAAATCCTTCGTGTAAATGAAGATGTGATAGCAGAAAAGGGTGCGGTTAGTATCGAAGTAGCTCGTCAAATGGCAGAAGGTGTTAAAGCAACTAGTGGTGCCGATCTAGGATTATCGCTAACCGGGATTATGGGACCTACAGGTGCAACTCCCGGGAAACCGGTTGGGCTTGTTTTTATTGGTTTATGCGATGAAAAAGTTTGTACCGCAAAAAAGTTTATGTTCGGTGATGATAGAATTATGAATAAGAAAAGAACAGCTCAGGCTGCGTTGGATACATTGCGAAGATACCTGCTGGGGATCCCTTACGATGATTAGATTGTTCGTTGCTTTAAAAATTCCTGATGATGTCATAAATAAGATAATTCAATATAGAAATGAAGCTGCGTTTAGTAATCAAAATTTGAATTGGGAGAACAAAGAAAAGCTGCATCTAACTTTAAAATTTATTGGTAATGTTCGGGAAGAATTAACGGATAAAATTAACGATGCATTATTATTTACTGAAAATTTTAATTCTATCAAATTCAGCTTTACTAAATTTGGTTTTTTCTTCAGAGACAATTACCCCAAAATTTTATGGCTGGGATTATCTAATAGTGATGAATTAATTATGCTAGTTGAAAAAATAGAAGGTAAATTAGAACCTCTTGGAATACAAAGTGAAAAAAGGACGTTCAAACCGCATTTAACATTATTGAGGATTAAAAATAAACTGGATAATAATTTCATTAATAGTTTTGAAAACTTTAAATTGCCTAACTTAAATTTTGTCTCAAATGAAATCTCTTTGATAAAGAGCGAACTGTTTTCAGATACTTCTCGGTATACAGAAATTAAAAAATATAAATTAAAAGATTTGGAGGAAAAATGAGTTCTGATAAAGAACAGAAAATGAA
>CAZRMA010000279.1:0-5620 GCA_964600655.1 uncultured Ignavibacteriaceae bacterium | reverse complement strand
GAATTATTTTTACACTTTCAATTAAATCGCGGTTTCTGTTTTGACTTTTATTGCACTCAATCAAGCTTTCTTCATTTGGAGTTTCAATACCTATGAACACCGCTTCAAATCCGGCTTTAACCATAAGCTGCATCAGCTTTTCATCATCTGCAAGATTGATTGAAACTTCGGTATTAAAATAAAAAGGATTATTTCTTTTGTTATTCCACTCAACAATTGCCGGAAGAATTTCTTTTTTCAATTTTACTTTATTACCGATAAAATTATCATCCACAAAAAAGACAGGGCCTTTCCAACCGGTAAAATAAAGCGCATCTAATTCAGCCATTACTTGATATACTGTTTTAGTTCTTGGCTTTCTTCCATAAAGGACTGTTATGTCACAAAAGTCGCAATCATAAGGACAACCCCTTGAATATTGAATATTCATCGATGAATAATTTTTTAGTGAAATAAGATTCCAGAGTGGCAAGGGAGTCGCAGTAATATCAGACCATTGATCTGTATTATAAATATGCTTTGGATTTCCCTCATTCAAATCATTAATAAATTGCGGTAGAGTTATCTCAGCTTCTTTAAGAACCAAATAGTCAACATTGTCATATTTTTTAAAGTTACTGGTAAAATGCGGTCCGCCCCCTACAACTTTTGCATTTAATCTTTTACATCTGTCAATTAGTTCATCCGCTGATTGGCTTTGAACAGACATTGCGCTGATATAAACATAATCCGCCCATAATATATCTTTATCTTTTAATTCTGTGACGTTCATATCAATAAGTTTTTTATTATAGTCGGCAGGCAATAAAGATGCTACTGTTAATAGTCCTAATGGCGGAAAGCTGGCTTGTTTTGAAACGAATTTAAGTGCGTGTTTAAAACTCCAGAAAGTATCTGGATATCTTGGATAAACTAAAAGAATATTCATCAATTTTCTCGTCACAGATTATGTTAATATTAAACTGCGATACGCTCTGCTATAGTTTTTAAGTATGCATTTTGGTCATGAAATATAGCGCCTTCAGGCAGCCATTCCCACAAAGGGCCTAATTCATTCTTTATAATTTTTATATAGAAATCCGGAAGCTCAGTTGTTTGTTGTTCAAAATAAGCAGTAAAATTAGGATCTGAATTTAAATAGCTTAATATTTCTTTATTATAAGCAACACGTCCAAATCCCTCTGAAGAAATTGCACGAACAACATTCATCCATCGTGGTATAAATGCATTTGTTGCCAGAAGCCTTCTTCCAATCGCTTTCCAGGAAAATGTATGCTCACCTAATCCGATTAAGTGAGAATAAAATTCCGGCCATGAATAATTCATCGGTTTCACATTCATCGCATGATTATTATCCAGGAAATGAAATGGGAAGGGAATTACGCGATTAAGTTTTTGATATTCTAAATTTAAAGGTGCAGCTTGTCCAAAAGCTGACAGAAGTGAATAACCAGGGAACGCACCTGGAGTTAAGTCAACAAATTTTTTAGTCAGTTCAAAAGGTTCTTCACCTTCGTCTGAATCAAGTCCTAAAACAAAATTAGTCTGCACATATGGTATGTATCTTAAAATCATATTCACTTGTTCTGCAATATGCTTGACTTTATCTAATCCAACCATGCTTCCAGTCTTTGATTTATTTCCAAGGTCAAACCACGATTCAATGCCCGGCAGCATTGCTCCGAATCCATTACGTCTAAGACGCTTTACATGGGGTTCGGATAGAAGAGATAGGCTGCTCTCAGCGATAAAGTCTATGCTGTTTTCCGGAACAACTTCCTCAATTGCATCCATATATTCATTAAATCGAATTCCAAAATTTGGATCATGCCAGCCTACAAGAGGCCGTTTAAACTTGGTGAGTAAAAAAGCCAAATCTTCTTTCATTACATCGAAGTTTAACGGTTGATATTCTACTGTTGAATCAATGCAGAAGCTGCAAGTATAAGGGCATCCTAAACTGCCAAGCATAGGAACCATTTTAATTAACGGAGCCTTCTTAAGGGCAGATTCAATAAATTTCCA
The DNA here is from genome assembly GCA_964600655.1 of uncultured Ignavibacteriaceae bacterium. Taxonomy (GTDB): domain Bacteria; phylum Bacteroidota; class Ignavibacteria; order Ignavibacteriales; family Ignavibacteriaceae; genus CAVSWT01. Next base: position 3,595 of record CAZRMA010000279.1, on the reverse strand, counting down.
TCTTTCCTTTACCCCAGGAAGTGAAAGCGGTTGTCTTTGCGCAGAGAGATGCAAACCTACAGGACGATGTTGTGAACATTCATGTAATATTTCATGAATAATATTTTTATCTGTAAAGCCGGTTACGTAATCAAAATATTTTATCGCGTCTTCTGGATAACAGCGTGCATGTGGTCCGCCTAAAACCGTGATTGCTCCATGAGAACGTAATAAATTACTTAAAGCATAGGCTGTTTGTGCAGCTTCAGTAAATGCGCAGATAAATACAATATCAGCATTCAACGATAGCTCACTAACCAGATTCTCTTTCCCTGTATAACAAAGATAGTCTACATCATGGCCCTCTTCTTCGCACCAAACTCCTATAATCTGCGGCATGATACTGGCAAAGTTTGCATTCATAATACGGGCAAATAATTTTTTGCTTGGTTTTTGGGAAACGAGGTCAATTATTTCGACTTTAAGTTTACGGCTCATATATTTTTTTCTCTTATGTATTTAATTATTAGTAAGAATTAATTTGAATACGTCAACCATGATATACCTATCTAGCTTCTTTACTTTGGAATAAACTAAGAATATAACTTTTTATTATAAATGACTCTAAAGTATGAAAAAAGGATTAATCCTTTTGGACTATAGAGGAATGTACAAAATATGGAATTTGCTTACTTAACGATTAAATTTACAAATATATTTTTCTAAAAAACATTGTTTATAAAATTTTATGACCAAACTTATCATTACTTAATTCTTGTTTAGTGAAGTACTTATCAAAGTTTATCAAGCATGGTAATAATTTCCTTCCTGGTTTTTGAAAACTTTTTTTGTAACCTGCCAAGAAGTTCATACTCATTACCATTTTTTAATTTTAAATCTTCTTTAGTTATTTTCGGATAAGCTGCCCGAATCCTTTTCTTAAGTGCAATCCAGTTTCCTTTATTATTTATCTGATACATATAATTATCTTTCTTTAATGTTAATGCAAGGTGATATTACGAAGAAACCTTAACTAATAAAATCACTCGAAAGGATGAAAAAGTAGCTAATCCTTTAAATAAAATATTTGGTGTTAAATAAATCTAATTATTTGAAAACTATAATTTTTTCATCTTAATTTGTAAAGCCGTACAAGGAGGAAAAAGTAAGAAAAGAATGTTAGAGAGCAAGAATTAATTTAAGGAATAAATAGTTTTTTATTTATCTAGTAGTGAAATCGATTTTACAGCAGAATTATAGTCATCAGAAGTATGAGCGTATTTTGCTATTTGTACGCGAGTATGAAGTGCAAGTTTTTCAAGTATATTATGAATATGACTTTTTATAGTATACGTGGAGAGATGAAGATTTTGTGCAATTTCTTTATTAGTTAATCCATCGGCAACTAATTCTATCACCTGCCGCTCCCTTTTCGTCATTTTTACAGAGCTAATTATTTTTGAAGGATTTGATTCACTTAATGCTTTAGTGACAATCTGTGAAAAAAGTGATTCCGCTAAATTCGGCGGTAGTATATTCTCACCGCTTGCAACCGATCTAATTGTTTTAAGAAAATCATTAACGGTTGCTTCTTTAAGTATAAACCCTGAGACTCCGGCTTGTACAAATATTAATAAATCTTCATGCAAGGGAACAAGATCCATAACTACAATTTTTACTTTTGGAAAATCTTTTTTTAATATTTTAACAAGCTGCAAACTATTATGATTCGGTAAACCAAGATCTAGAAGCACTAAATTTGGTGCCGACTCTCTAATAAATTTTAAAGATTTTGCAATATCACCAAAAGCGGCCACTACTTTAAGGTCATTTTGTTCTCCGATCATGCTTGTAATGCCGTCCCGTAAAAGCCGATTATCTTCTATAACTAATATTGAGATTTTTTTCATTTGAATTATTAGAATCCCATTAAATAGATAAGTTTAACATTACCGTATATTATAGTAATTCGATTATACATATTCAAGTAATTATAATTAAAAACCGTTGTTTAATAAACAAGTAAATATATAATTAAAATTCTTAATAGGTGTGCATTTAAAGCATATCCCTAAAATAATTACCTTTAATTGTATGAGTGTGAAATGAAAAAATATTATATCCTAACTTGACTTGATATTTCTTCTATCGTATATTTACGATAAGCGATTAAGGAAATTAAAATGGCAGTTTCAAAAAAAGAAGAATTTACTCAGGAAGACATTTGGTTAGCTGATGTAGCCAAAGCACTTTCTCATCCGGCAAGAATAAGAATTTTAAAAATACTAACTGAAATAAATGGATGTATGGTTGGAAATATTGTTGAAGAATTACCACTTGCACAGGCAACCGTTTCCCAACATTTGAAAGAATTAAAACGCGTTGGACTTATTGAAGGAGAAATTGATGGCCCCAGGGTTTGCTATTGCGTTAATAATAAAGCTCTAACTAAAGCTAAAAATTCATTAAATAGATTGTTTAATAAAATTGGATGTTGTTAAACTTAAAGGAGAATTAAATGGAAACTTCAAACGAATTGAAAAAAGTAGTAAAAGAAAAATATGCTGAGATTGCTACTGCAACTATGAATACAGGATGTGGTTGCGGATGTAATACTTCGAAAGTTGTAGACTATAATATTATGATGGATGATTATTCAAATATAAATGGATACATCTCTGATGCTGATTTGGGTTTAGGATGCGGATTACCGACAGAGTTTGCAGAAATAAAAAGAGGTGATACGGTTGTTGACCTTGGTGCCGGTGCCGGCAATGATGTATTTATTGCAAGGGCAATTGTTGGTGATGAAGGAAAAGTTATTGGCCTGGATATGACCGAAGAGATGATAGAGAAAGCAAATAAAAATAATGCTAAGCTTGGTTTTAAGAACGTTGAATTTAAGCTGGGCGATATTGAAGAAATGCCGATTGAAAATAATTTTGTTGATGTTGTGGTTAGCAATTGTGTTTTGAATTTAGTTCCTAACAAACAAAAAGCATTTTCTGAAATTTTTAGAATACTAAAATCCGGTGCACATTTTTGTGTCTCTGATATTGTTATCAAGGGTCAACTAAATCCCGAATTAAAAAAATCTGCGGAAATGTATGCTGGCTGTGTTTCAGGTGCTGTACAGCAGGAAGAATATCTGCAAATGATTTCGGAAGCCGGATTCAATAATGTTGAAATAAAAAAAGTAAAAACTATAGAACTTCCTGAAGATATTCTAAAAAATTATTTGAGTGATGAGGGAATAAAAGAATACAAAGAAAACTTAAAAGGTATTTTTAGCATTACTGTAGTTGGCTATAAAAAATAAATGTAGTAAAAAAATAATTTCAATGAGTAAAAAAATATTAATACTTTGCACAGGGAATAGCTGCCGCAGCCAAATGGCAGAAGGTTTTCTAAAATCATTTGATAAAGAATTAAAAGTTTATTCCGCGGGTACTAAACCTGCGGAAAGAATAAATCCAAATGCAGTTTCTGTTATGGATGAAATTGGAATAGATATAAGCAAAAATGAGCCTGATGATGTAAGTAAATATTTGGATTGGTCTTTTGATTATGTAATAACTGTCTGCGACAATGCTAAGGAAACATGCCCGGTTTTTAT
>CAZRMA010000278.1:0-5627 GCA_964600655.1 uncultured Ignavibacteriaceae bacterium | reverse complement strand
CCCTAAATTGAGCATGCTATTAATTTTATAGGAAGAGGAAAGTGAAAATGATTGTTCGTCACGAATACTTTTTTCAGATGAGTTAACAAATGAGGAATTGTACCCTTCAGATAATTTCAAATTAATTCGATCGAACTGCTTATTTAATAAAAATATGGATTGAAGCGAATATGTATTTAATTGTTTGTTTAATCTTGTTGAAAGCAGATTAAATGGATTTTCAACACTAATGAATTCAAGACTGTCCGAGGATGTTTGACAAAATATTGTAAAAGAAGAAAAGAAAAAAAATAAAAATATTAACTTGACTAATGCGGTTATTGAAAAACTTAGAGCAATGTCATTTCGACCAGCAGAAGGAATCGTTTTCGATACGTTGTAAATTGATTCCTCTCTTGAAGTCCTATCTTTCAGCAGGCCAATTTTTTTTGAAATTATAATCTTTTGTAATTCAATAATTTTTAACATCAGGCAAGATTTATTTATGTACAAATATTGCTTTCTTTAATGTTCCCGCTTACTTAATTGTAAATTGATAGAGTTTTGAAATACTATTAGGCTCGGAGCTGCTAGACGTATACAAAGCAACCCGCCAATAATATGTTTTATTATTTTCTAAATATAAAGGATCAAAATTAACCTTGATAGTATCATTAGTAACATTTGTATCAAATTGCTTGTCCCAAAAAGTTCCAAAAAATTTATTTTGCTGTACAACGATTTCATAAGTTGCTGGCACTTTAACAGCATTAAATATAAATTCTGGAAACCCTGATGATTCACTTTTATCCTTCGGATAAATTACTTCAGGTATTCCTGGAATTTGATCACTAACAGTGTTGCTCTCATCACTTAACAAGTCTCCTTTATCAACGGCTTTTATTTTGTAATAATACATACTGTATAAACTTAGATCGGTAGTGTCAGTAAATTCCGGCAGAATGGTAGACCCTATTAAAGAAATACTATCTGGAATAAAACCATCTCCCATACTTTTATAAATATTATATTGCTTTATATCACTTTCAACATTTGCACGCCAGCTTAAATATACTGAAAGTTTATCTTCCCAGTCTCTTGCACTTATAGTTATTGATCTTGGAATACTCGGTTTAGTAAGGTTAATTGGTTGAGCTGATACAGTTTGGGAAGGTGCACTTTCTTTTCCCCAAATATCCAGCGCAGTAATACGATAGAAATAGATTGTATCATAGTCTAAAGTATCATCATAGAAATAATTATTTAAAGTAAAAAAGATTTTTGAGAAAATACTATCATCATTACTGCGGTAAATATTATAGCCCTTAAAATCGGGTTCGCTGTTATTAACCCAGTCTAAAATAATTTCACCGTCTCCTGCAAAATAAACTTCAACTCCGGATGGAACTGCAGGTGGAATTCCATCATCAGCATTAGAAATATTGGTTGGACGTTCACAACCGTAAAAGAAAAGTAAAATGGAGAAAGTGACAAAAAATTTCTTCATAAAGAAATAAAATACATAAGATGAAATAAAATATATAGATTATAAAAGATTTAAAAGTTATAAATACAATTATTTTTGAAATTAATTTTAAGAATGTTTAACAATTATTATTATTTTTAAAAAATGCTTTCATATAAATATAATATCATTGAAATAGTATTCGAATGAAGAAAGACAACTTTTCGATTAAAGAAAATATTAAAGCGATGGGATTGGTTTTCGGCGATATTGGGACTAGCCCAATTTATACTTTGACAATAATCTTCAGCTTAACTCTTCCTACAGAACAGAATATGTTCGGAATTCTTTCATTAATATTCTGGACAATGGTAATCCTGGTTACTACTGAATATGCCTGGCTGGCCATGACATTAAGTACTAAAGGTGAAGGCGGAATTATTGTTCTTAAAGAAATCCTTGCCAGGCTTGTAAAAAAGGGCCGTAAGTATGCTTTCGTAACCTTCTTAGGCTATCTTGGTGTATCGCTTCTTTTTGGTGACGGCGTAATTACTCCAGCAATAAGTATTCTTTCAGCAGTTGAAGGTTTGACTTTAATTCCAGGAATTGCAGATATATCTAGACAGACCATAATCATTATTACAGTAATCATAACAATAATACTGTTTGCAGTTCAATTTAAAGGTACAGATAAAGTATCATCTTTTTTTGGACCAATAATGCTGCTGTGGTTTCTAGCGTTATTTATTTTTGGAAGTCTATCGCTTTTTGAAATGCCTAATGTTTTGTTGGCCATAAATCCATACTATGCAATCAGATTTCTTTTTAATCATGGCTTGGTTGGATTTTTTGTCTTAAGTGAAGTGATACTTTGTGCAACGGGCGGAGAAGCTTTATATGCAGATATGGGGCACATTGGAAGTAAACCCATTAGGCAGGCCTGGACGTTTGTGTTTTTCGCTTTAGTTATAAATTATTTTGGACAAGGCGCTTTTGTTCTTCATCATGAAACTAGCAAATCTATTTTATTTGCAATGGTAAGAAATTATTCTTCATCATTTTATATCCCTTTTCTGATTCTTACTTTGTTTGCTACAATAATTGCTTCACAAGCTATGATCAGCGCCATAATGTCATTAGTATACCAGGGGATAACTACTAGAATTTTCCCATTGATGAAAATTAGATACACTTCAACAGCGCTAAAATCTCAAATATATATTGGGACAGTAAATTATGGTTTACTAATTGCTGTTCTGTTGATGATTTTTATTTTTCGGTCTTCCGATAATTTAGCTGCCGCATACGGATTGGCTGTTACAGCAACAATGACTATCAGCGGATTTTTTATGATTTGGATATTCAGGATAAATAAACACTATCTCAAAATGTCCGCAGCCGCAATTGTGTTTATAGTAGATTTGGTATTTCTTTTTGCTGTATTCGATAAAATCCCTTACGGCGGATACTGGTCAATCATTATTGCCTCTATTCCATTACTTGTCATTTACATTTGGCATAACGGAAAAAAAGCTGTTAGACGGGTACTTAGAGATTTAGATCTCGATACTTTTTTAACCAGCTATGAACAAATTTATGACATGAATAGAAATATTCAGGGCACAGCACTCTATTTAGTCCAAAATATAGACAGAGTGCCCGCATACATCACGCACTGCATAATTAAGGAAAACATTGTTTATGAAAAAAACATTTTTATTTCAATAAAAATATTGGACACTCCATACGGCGTAACTCACAGAAAAATTGATAAACTTGGTACCGGATTGTCGGCTATTGAAATAAATGTGGGATATATGGAATATTTAATTTTATCGGATATCTTAAAAGAAGAAAATATTTCAGAAAAAGTAATTTTCTATGGTGATGAAGAAATCTTAACCGACAAAATTCAATATAGAATCTTTTCCATCATGAAAAGAATTTCACCGCGCTTTGTGAAATTTTATGATTTTCCATATAACAGGCTCCATGGAGTTGTGACCAGGTTTGAAATTTAAAAACGAAGGATGTTTATTTTAACAGATGAGAAATTTGTTGCAGATTATAAAATCCATGAATGTTGTTTAAATTGACAATAAATCTATTTTTGGATAACTTTGAAATTCAAAAAACTAAGATAAAAACCTAATGATTTTGCAATATATTCCTATATTTTTAGTTATAGCAGTTGCCGCGGTATTTGCCATTGGAACTGTTTTTTCATCTGGAATTTTCGGTCCTCAAAGGCCTAATTCGGAAAAAGAATCAACTTATGAAAGCGGAATGAAACCAGTTGGTTCAACAGATGAACGTGTTTCCGTTAAATACTATTTGGTTGCGATGTTGTTTATAATTTTTGACATAGAAGTAATATTTGTTTATCCCTGGGCGGTTCAATTTAAAAAAATGTTTGCTCAATTAGGGATACCCGTATTTTTCTCGATGCTTATATTTTTGATTGTTCTTGAGTTAGGATATTTGTATGTGTATAAGAAAGGTGGATTTAGATGGGATTAGAAGCTAAGTTAAATAAAGAAGGATTTTTAACATCAACTGTTGATGCGATGGTAGCATGGGCAAGAGAAAATTCTGTGTGGCCTATGCCAATGGGAATCTCATGCTGTGCAATTGAAATGATGGCTGTTGGCGGGCCTAAATATGATATAGCACGTTTTGGTTCTGAGGTAATGAGATTTACCCCGCGTCAATGTGATTTAATGATTGTAGCCGGAACTGTTACTTATAAGATGTCACACGTTGTTAGAAAAATTTATGACCAAATGCCCGACCCCAAATGGGTTATAGCTATGGGCGCCTGCACTTCTTCGGGAGGAATGTATAGATCATATCCTGTTGTGCAGGGGATAGATCAATTTTTACCGGTTGATATTTATCTTGCCGGATGTCCGCCGCGTCCTGACAACTTATTGAATGCACTTCTTCAAATTCAGGAAAAGATTAAAAGAACTAAAGCTCGTGATTTCCAGGATAGAAAACTTCCTGAACTTTCAGTCGTTCAAAATAACTAAAGATAAAATTACAGTATGGATATTAAAGAATTAATTAGTAATAAATTGAAGGAAAAATTTCCTGAAATTAATTTTGAAGTTGTTGAATACAAAGGTGAATTAACTTACTCTTTCGATAAAAAATTTGTTATAGCCGTTTGTGATTTTTTAAAGAATGATACAGATCTTCAATTTGTTATGTGTGAAGATATAACTGCTATTGATTGGGCAAAAAGGAAAAATAGATTCACAGTTGTGTACCACATTTTTTCCTTAAAGAATAAATTTAGATTATGCCTCAAAGCTGATGTTGATGAAGAAGACTGCAAAATTGATTCGGTTACGTCCGTATGGAAAACAGCTAATTGGCATGAAAGAGAAACTTATGATATGTACGGTATTGCATTTAATAATCATCCAGATTTAAGACGAATGTACATGCCCGAAGATTTTGAATATCACCCGTTGCGAAAAGATTTTCCTTTAATGGGAATTCCGGGTTCATTGTCACTACCAAAGAAATAGAATTTAGAAATAGAGTATTATGGAAAAATTGGCAAAAGATGAAGTTCATCCAAAAATAGTTGAAGCATTACTAGGTGACAGCGACATTACAGTTGAAGATGCATTAGAAAATGAAATGATTTTAAATATGGGTCCGCAGCATCCCGCAACCCACGGTGTGCTTAGAGTGCTGTTAAGACTTGATGGCGAAACAGTTGTAGCAAGTGTTCCCGAACTCGGTTATCTTCATAGGGGATATGAAAAGCTCGCCGAGAATATGAGCTTCTATGAATTCATTCCTCACACTGATCGTCTCGATTATCTTTCACCTTTGTCTAACAATGTTGCTTATGTTTTAGCAGTTGAAAAACTGGCTGGAATTGAGGCACCTCCGCGTGCACAATATATTAGAATGATCATTCATGAGCTATCACGCGTTGCTTCACATCTTATTGCTATTGGTGCTCTTGCTATGGATGTTGGCGCTCTAACTGTGTTTTTATGGACGCTTAGAGAGAGAGAAAAGATTTTAAATATATGGGATGTTCTTTGCGGTGCAAGATTCACAACAAGCTACACCCGTATTGGTGGAGTAGCAAATGATATTCCTCCCGAAGCAATGTCGGAATTAAAATGGTTTGTTGACCAGTTTGATGATAACTTAACAG
>CAZRMA010000277.1:0-5631 GCA_964600655.1 uncultured Ignavibacteriaceae bacterium | reverse complement strand
ATGAAGCGGCACAAGATGCAATTTTAAAAACAAAATTTAAACCTGGAATGCAAAGAGGAAAGAATGTGAAAGTTCAAGTTATGGTTCCTATTCAATTTAAGCTTGAGTAAATATCAAACCAAGTTAAGAATTATAATGTTTGGAATTAATATCTGCTATATTCAAAACTTAAATTAGAAATGATGAATCATAAAAATCTTTTTTGGTTAACTACTTTCTTATTTCTATTATTCACCTTTCAACAAGGAGTTTGGGCACAGATAGAAAATAGGTCAAAATTGGATTCTGCTAAAGCTTTGTTGATGGAAGAAAAATATTTTGAATCGATAAACTTGTTGAATAATATTTTAATTGAAGATTCATCAAATGTTAATGCTTACTATTATTTAAATATTTGTTACCAGGCTAATTCCAATTATCGAAAAGCAGCCGACGCTTTAACTAAAGCATTGATATATAAGCCCGGTGATGTTAAAATAATGATTTCACTTAGTAATGATTTACTTGCATCCGGAAGATTAAGCGAAGCGAAAGAAATTTTATCACAAGCGCTAGTATTGGATTCGACTAACATTTTGATTCTCAATCCATTAGGGAAAACCCTTATGCAGAAGCGCAATTGGCTGCAAGCATTTGAAATATATAACAAGCTTATGGTAATTGATTCATCCAATAGTTATTATTATGAACAAGCAGGCAAGTGCTGTTTAACGCTTGATGACAAAGATGATGCGATTGTATTTTTTCAAATTGCTCACAGGCTTAATCCCATGAACGAACAAACCATAACGGAATTAAGCCAGCTTTATTTATTAAAAGCACAACTAATTTCTGCTATGCGAATAATTGATGATGGATTAGCTGTTTATCCTTCTTCTTCCGGAATGTGGACAATGAAGGGGAAAATATTTTTAGGAATGAAAGAATATAGCAATGCCGTAAAAAGTTATAAAAGTTCTATACAACTTGGCGATTCTTCGTTAATTAATTTTAGAGATATTGGTATTTGTAATTATTATTCTGGGGATTATGACAGTGCAATTGCTTATTTAAATACAGCAATTAAAATAAGCGAAGATGATCCTACTTCACATTTTTACTTCGGTGCTTCGTATAAGGAAATGAAAAATTACATTGCTGCAATAGAAAATCTATCTGCTGCAGCAGATTTGCTTAAAAATGATTTCACTGCTGAAGTATACACTCAATTGGGAGCTACATATTATTCAATAAAAAACTACAGAGAAGCATTAAATTGTTATAAAGATGCTTTAAGAGAGAAACCAAGCAAGTTAGAATTAAATTTTTATTTAGCAGTTGTATACGAACAATATTATAAAGATAAAAATGTAGCAATGAATTATTATAAAAAGTTTCTAGCAGATTCAGCTAAAACTGATAAGAAACTTGTTAGTTATGCAAAGGAAAGATTAACCAGCTTGACAGAAGATGATTTTATGAATAACAAAAGATAAAAGGAATTTTGTTTATTAATAAATAAACCCTCAAGGTTAAAGCACCTTTAATGCAGTGTAAACCTTGAGGGTTAAAGAAAGGGGATAAGTCAACTTACTATTATTTTACAACTATCATTTTTCTAGTTTGAGCAAATTTCCCGGCAGTTAATTGATAAAAATAAATTCCACTTGGTAATTCGGAAGCATTGAATTCATAATTATAAACTCCAGCCGGCCTGAATTCATTAACAAGTGTTGAAATTTCGTTTCCCAAAATATCATATACTTTCAGGGTTTGCCAATTGTCTTTAGCTGTTTGCCATTTGATAATTGTAGTTGGATTATACGGGTTTGGGTAGTTTTGATTCAGCTCATTTTTAATAGGACCTTTATAATCAACTTTTGTAATTTGGGAATATTCAAATTTTCCGTCATTATCTAATTGCTTTAAATTATATAAATATTTTCCGGAAGTTGTTAATGATTTATCAGTGAAAGAATAATACTTAGGCGAATTACTATTCCCATGACCGCTAACAAAGCCTATTTTATTCCAGCCTATTTCATTATCGTTAGAACCAAAACCGGTATTTTGCGCTGAACGATAAATTTCAAAACCATAGTTATTTACTTCTGTAGCTGTGCGCCAAATTAGCTCAACATTATTATTCACACACGAAACTGTAAATGAAGTTAATTCAACAGGCATTGGAAATGAAGTTATATTCAGGATTGCTCTAAACTCATAATCCTTTGAATATGAACTCCATGTTGAACCATTAAAAGTAAAAGATCGATTATGCGGATTATTACTTACAACTAAATTAACGGTATTTGCTGGCACAGTAAATCCGACAAAAATATCATCCGTCAAATCATGTAGTTGATCTGAGTAACTTCTCAAATCAATAACTGTAAACGGGAATGGATTAGTAAGCGTGGCTTCCGGTGTAACAGAAAAAGGAGTAATCAAATCATTTCCGGGAACTCCATTATTGTTGTCCCAAACATGAAACAACATGTCTGAGTTTGACAAATTAGAATCCATATAATTTCGGATTAATACTGTTGTTAATTTCCCGTACATGCCGGATGGTATACTAATTTTAACTGCTGCCTCAACATTCCCAGTTATCGAAGCTACTTCATCAACATTTGCATCATCATAAGAAATATAAGTACCTGAAATATATTTGTACGACTGTGCAGATGCAGTGTCCGTTTGATTGGGAGAAATTGCATTATCTGTGGCGCTTAGTTTATAAGTAACTGTTGATCCTGCGGATTGGGGTGGGATTGAAAATGAAAACTGATTGCCGCCGATGTTATTTCCTGTCACAGAATTAGGCCCTGTTCCGTCAACATAATAATATAAGCTAGCTGAATTTACTCCTGATGCATCGGTAATTTCAGCAGTACAATTGTATTCATCTTGATTCCCTTCATAATATGAAGGAGCTTGGTGGATAATTAATGGTGGAGAATTATCCGTGGTTACACCTAAAACTTCTACATCATCGATGTACATCCCATCTGCAACCACGTATTGGTCGCTGTAAAATCGGAATCGAATTTTCACATTGGAATTACCAGCAAATCCGCCAATATTAAATGTGTGCTTTTGCCAGGTTGAAGATACACCGGTAAATTCGGCAATTTTTATAAAGCTTGTTCCACCGTCTTTTGACATTTCTAGATAGATATAATCGAATGAATTTTCGAGATTATATTTTGCCCAAAAGCTTAATTGAGAACCTAAATAAGCGGACAGGTCAAAGCTTAATAATGTTGCTGATGAGCTTTGCATATTCGTATAATTCCCAGATGGACTCTCAGTTAATGAGTAAGCAGATGAATGATAACTTGAATTTGATAAACCCCAACTACCGGTTAAAACCCATTTACTTGTTCCGGAGCTAAAATTATCAAAAAAAACTTGAGTCTGTGAATAGATTCTCAGATTTAATATTAGCATTAATGTTAATGCTAATATGAAAACGTTCACTAGTGGTAGTGATTTTTTCATATTGTTTCCCTTAGAATGAGTCCTGTTATGTTACTTTGTCAAGTCAATCATTCCAATTTTTAAGCCAATGGATCTTAAATTATTTTTTCTAGTTATTTTTGATATTTTGTTGGTTTTTTAAATATATCAATTTTTAGAGCTAAACTTTTTTCAAATAAATCCGATAATAATTACCCCCCAAAAAGCTATCCGTACATTTGTTACCGAAAAATTTAGCATTGAATTTTATAATTTATGTTTAAATCAATCCCAAAATTGTTGAGATATTCAACTCACGATTATCAAATGGAACAGATTTTAATAATATTTAGTAACCCTTAATCACTTGAAAGCCTACCGATATTTACTATTTTTGAACTATGATTAAAAAATCATATATTTTTTTACTGTTAGTGGTTTGTGCTTACCCGCAATCTTTTGATTATAACAATCGATTTATGCTTGGGCAAAATTATGAGGGAGAAGGGCAATTCGATAAAGCAAAAGGAATTTACGAAGATCTTTATAAATCGCAGCCGGATAACGTTCAATTCTTTGAAGGTTTAAATCGAGTTTATATTCAATTAAAAGAATACGAATCCTCGATTAAAATTATTGAAGATAGAATCAAAAAAAATTCATCAGATGTAAATCTGTACGGAATGCTAGGCAATACTTACTACCTGGCAGGTAACGAAAAAAAAGCATTTGACGTTTGGGATAGTGCTTTAGAGAAACTACCACCCAATCCTCTTAATTATAAAACACTGGCTAATTATGCAATTCAAAGAAGAGCATTTGAAAAGGCAATCGATATTCTTAAAAAAGGAAGTAAAATTGCCGGAGATCCAAGAGTTTTTGGATATGATCTTGCGAGTATGTATGCTCTAACAATGCAATTTAAAAATGCAGCTGAACAGTATTGTTCTTTGCTTTATAAAGAACCAAATCTTCTGCCCACTATTCAATCAAGAATATTTTCTTACATAAACAAGCCGGGCGCTTTAAAGCAGACAATACAAGTTGTGGAAGATTGGAAGGATAGGGATGTAATTGCTTTTTCTTATCTTCTTGCCCGTCTCTATATAGAAGATAAATCTTACAGCAAAGCTTATGAACTGTATGTTAATATTGATGATGTTCAAAATAACCAGGGAAATGACTTATATAATTTTGGAGAAATGCTTTTGAATGATGGAGAATATTCAACTGCGGCAAAAGCATTTAATGAAATTTTAAACAAATATCCCAGCTCATCTATTTCATCAAGTGCAAAGTTGGGCTACGCCAAAACTCTGGAAGCTGAACTCAGGAAAGAATATTCTGCATCAATACCTAGTTGGAAGCCTTATTATTTATCTCAAAAATATGAATCGGATAACACACAAAAAGTAATTGATGCATTTAGCGATTTAATTAATTTATATCCGCATACAAATATCGCTTATGAAGCTAATTGGAGGATAGGGCTTATCAAACAATATATTGAAAATGAGCCGGAAGATGCAGTTAAGTATTACAATAAAATAATTAAAGAATCTCCGCTATCTAATTTTTCTATTGAAGCATATAATGATTTGGGAAATGCTGCTGTATTCGATGGCAATCTGGATAAAGCTGTCCAAAATTTTTCAGCTGTGATGAATAATGGAAGGGCTCCAGCAGAACAAAGAAACAGTGCTAAATACAGACTAGCTCAAATAGAATTTTACAAAGGCGATTTTTCCGCGGCAAAAGATTTGCTGGTGCAAGTTACAAGCAATCTTAAAGACGACAATACAAATGATGCAATTGAACTTTCACTTTTGTTGAACACTTCAATAAATGATTCGTCTAATCTTCTGCTATTTGCCTCCGCTGAGCTTTTAGCAGAACAAAAAAAGTTTGAAAAGGCTGCTGAAAAATATAGACAGATTGCTTCCAATAAGCAGGCTTTCATGCTTCAAGGTTTGGCTCAGATAAGAGAGGCAGAGATGGAAATGGCTTTAAATAATTACGAAAATTCCATTTTATTGTTGAATAAGATTTCGGATGAAAATGAAAAAAATATTTATTCCGATAAAGCGCTATATTTGTTAGGTCAAATTTACGAATATGGGATAGTCGACAATTCCAAAGCAGTTGAAGTTTATGAGAAATTGCTTGCAAAATTCCCAAACTCCCTTTATC
>CAZRMA010000276.1:0-5646 GCA_964600655.1 uncultured Ignavibacteriaceae bacterium | reverse complement strand
ATTTTGTTAGTGAGAAAGTTATAGATTCAAGTAAAGAAGCATCAATAAAATTAAAAGTTGAAAATCCTAAACTTTGGTGGCCTAATAACGAAGGGGATCAAAATTTATATGATCTCAATATTTCTTTAATTGATGAATCGGGAAATAAGATTGATGAAAAAAATAAAAAAGTTGGAATAAGAATAATTTCATTGCAGCTTAAAAATAATAATGATTCCACTTTTAGATTTATCATCAACAACAAACCAGTATTTGCAAAAGGAGTAAATTGGATTCCTACAGATTCATTTTTACCGCGTGTAACTGAAGAAAAATATAAAGCTCTACTGCAATATGCTAAAGACGCGCACATGAATATTGTTAGAGTCTGGGGCGGCGGTTTTTATGAGAATGATATTTTCTATGAATTATGCGATGAATTAGGGCTGCTAATTTGGCAGGATTTTATGTTCGCCTGTGCATCATATCCGGAGCATAAAAATTTCTTAACGAATGTTAGTAATGAAGTAACACAAAATGTAAAGAGATTGCAGCATCATCCCTCCATAGCGTTGTGGTGCGGCAACAATGAAAACGAATGGATTTGGCAGCAGGAACAAAAGAAATCTTATAAACTGATGCCCGGATATAAAATTTATCATGACCTGATACCACGTATAATTAAAGAGATTGATCCAACCCGGCCTTACTGGCCCTCTTCACCTTTCAGCTTTGATGAAGATCCAAATTCTTATTCAAGCGGAAATAGGCACGAATGGGGAATATGGAGCATGTGGAAGGATTATGAAAAAGTTAAAGAAGATCAAAGTTTGTTTGTAACTGAATTTGGATTTCAAGGTCCGGCAAATAAAAAAACTTTTGAGAAATATTTATCCGAAAAAAATAGGAAAATTAATAATCCAATTTTTGAATTCCATAATAAACAAATTGAAGGGCCTGAAAGATTAATTAAATTTTTATCAAGCCATTTGCCGATTAAAATTAATTGGGATGATTTTCTTTATTTAGCTCAGCTCAATCAAGGATTTGCATTAAAAACTTGTCTTGAACACTGGAGGCAAAATTGGCCTTTTACAAATGGAAGCATAATTTGGCAAATAAATGATTGCTGGCCGGTAACAAGCTGGGCAATTATTGATTCAGAATTAAATCCGAAGATTGCATATCATTTTGTAAAAAATATTTTTAATCAGCAAATAGTTTCTGTTATTAAAAATAATGATGATTTAATGGTGCAATTAGTTAATAATAGTTCAAATGATTTCAAATTCAAATTAAAAATTGATGTTTTTGAAAATTCGGGTTCACTAATTAATGGGACAACTATTAACAATCAGATTTCCGGGAATACAAAAAAAGTTTTCAAAAAAATTTCTATTAGCAAATTACCAGGAAATAAAAATTGGATAATAATTCTTTCTTTATTTAATCTAAACGATCAACTGATATTTAGAAATTATTACACTGAAGAAAAATGGAAGTTTAAAACTTTAGCTTTGCCGGAAATTAAAATTGAATTGCAAAATAGTTCAATAATACTTTCAACAAACAAACCTGTTTATTTTGTAGATATCTATCATCCTGAATTAGAATTTTCAGAAAGAGGATTTATTATTTTACCGGGTGAAGAAAAAATATTAAATATAATTGGAGATGAAAATTTCATAAGTAAAAAAGATTTTAAAATGTTTACACTAAACAATTATTTAGCAAATTAATATCTATCGTAAAATATGGGAGAAAATATGGAGTACACATATTTAGGAAAAACAGGACTGCAAGTTAGCCGGTTATGTTTGGGAACTATGAATTTTGGGCCTATTACTCCAGAAGCTGAATCGAATAAAATAATGAATAAAGCTTTAGATACGGGAATAAATTTTTTTGATACTGCCAACGTTTATGGAAGAAAAAAAGGCGAAGGTGTAACAGAAAATATAATAGGCAGATGGCTTTCACGCAACAAAAGTAATCGCGATAAAATTGTGCTTGCTACAAAAGTTTACGGCGAAATGGGTGATGGAATAAATGACAGAAGGCTTTCAGCATATCATATTAAAAAGGCTTGTGAGGATAGTTTAACTCGGCTTAAAACTGATCACATCGATTTGTATCAAATGCATCATGTAGAAAGAAACACTCCTTGGGATGAAATCTGGCAGGCTATGGAACAGCTTATTACAGCGGGAAAAGTCATTTATGTTGGCAGCAGTAATTTTGCCGGCTGGGATATTGCAACAGCTTGTGAAACTGCTTCAAAGAAAAAACTGCTCGGACTCGTTAGCGAACAAAGCAAATATAATTTATTCAATCGCTTCATTGAAAGAGAAGTAGTGCCGGCTTGCCAATATTACGGAGTTGGAATTATTCCGTGGAGTCCTCTGGAAGGAGGATTGCTCGGTGGGGTTATAAAATCCAAAAAAATAAATAGAAGACGAACTGATGAAATAAAAAACAAATTAAAAGCTAATTATGCTCAGATTGAAAAGTGGGAAAAGTTTTGCAAAAAAATTGGTGAAGAACCTGCTGATGCAGCTTTAGCATGGCTGCTTCATCAAACAGCTGTAACAGCCCCTATTATTGGTCCAAGAACGTTGGAGCAATTTGATAAATCATTACGTGCAGTTGAAATTAATTTAGATGATAATATGCTGAAGGAGTTGGATGAAATATTCCCTCCGGCAGGTATTTCACCGCAATATTACGCTTGGTGATGAATTGAAAAAAAATATTATTCATATTCTTTCTTTAATATTTGTATTTGTTTGTTCAATCAACTTTACATATTCACAGCAAATTAATATTAATAGAATCGAACAAATGCCGAACAAGCCTTCTCCGTACTTAATGAGAGATTGGAAGAAGGTCGCACTTGGATATGATTCGCTTGTTTTTAATTTTAATCTTTCCGGTCAATATCTCCCATTAGTTTGGATTAATAATAACACAATAAATTATCCTTCTCATAATAGTTTCGGACTGCATACTGTTGTTGGAACTATTGATCCAAATTCAGCGGAAGCAATTAATTGTTTACCAGCAGTAATTGGGGCAAGTTTAGTTGGAGTAGATAAGTCAAATCAGAATAATAATAATTATGCTTTGATGGCGGAAGAATGGTTCAATAAAAAAAACGGAGAACTTGTTTATCTAAATCATCCTGATGCAATTACAGGGGATGATTGGTGGTATGAAACTATGCCTAATGTTTTTTTCTATCAGCTATTTGATCTTTATCCTAATATCGGAGATTTTAATTATCAGTTTTCTACTATTGCAGACAGATGGCTGCAGGCAGTTAATTCCATGGGAGGTTCTACAACTCCATGGAAAGTTCCTTATATGAACTATAGAGCTTTTAATTTACTCACAATGAAACCATTATCAACCGGTGTTATTGAACCGGAAGCAGCAGGAGCAATAGCATGGATTCTTTATAATGCTTTTATTGAAACTGGAAATTCAAAGTATCGTATTGATGCTGAACAGGCAATGGAATTTTTAAATAGTCTTACATCAAATCCATCCTATGAATTGCAATTATCGTATGGCGTGTATGCGGCCGCAAGAATGAATGCTGAACTTGGAACCAATTACGATATAACAAAATTAATGAATTGGTGTTTTAATATTGGTCCTCTCAGACAGTGGGGAGCAATCGTCGGAACTTGGGGAGGATATGATGTTGATGGATTAATTGGTGAATCAATCGACAATGATTATGCTTTTACTATGAATACTTTTGAGCAAGTTGGGGCTTTAGTTCCGCTGGTGCGATATGATGATAGATTTGCTCGTGCAATCGGCAAATGGGTTTTAAATGCCTCTAATGCAGCAAGATTATTTTACACAAATTATTTGCCAGACAATAATCAAGACAGTGAAGGCTGGGCCCATCAGTATGATCCTAATTCTTACATAGCTCATGAAGCTTTGCGTGAAACGCAATATGCAGCTTCTCCCTATGCAACTGGAGACGCAATTGATGGCGGATGGGGGTCAACAAATTTAGTTCTTTATGGATCATCTCATGTTGGGATATTAGGTGGTATTATTGATACAACAAACATTGAAGGAATTTTAAAACTCGATTTACTAAAAACTGATTATTTTCATAAAGATGCTTATCCATCTTATTTAATTTATAATCCTTATGACACTTCCAAAATAGTTTCTATAAATGTTGGTTCCGGTTCACACAATATTTATGATGCCGTCTCGAACACATTTATAAAAAGTAATGTAACAAATTATACCTCAATTGAAATTCCGGCTGATCAAGCTTTGATTTGTGTGATTACTCCTGCTGGAGGAACAACTACTTATGAATTAAATAAAACTTTAGTTAACAATATTATCATAGATTATAATTCAGGTTTATCCGTTTCAAATTATCCCCCAAGAATAAAAAGTTTAGCAGCAAAACAAAATGAAATCTTAATTGATTCATCCACAACCATTTATTGTACTGCTGTTGATCATGATAATAATACTATTAACTTTAACTGGAATTCTGATCAGGGAACTATTACGGGAAGCGGCCAGCAAATTAAATATACTGCACCAAGCAATCCTGGTTCATATATCATAAAATGTAAAATTGATGATGGAAATGCTGGACAGGATTCTGCCCAAGTAACTATTAAAGTTGTAGAGTCTTTTAATAGCAATCCAATAATAAATAAGATTGTAGCATCACCAAGAAAAATAGATTTAGGAAAAGATTGTAATATTATTTGTTACGCAAGCGATCCAGAAAACGATACATTAAGTTTCACATGGTCTTCAGAATTTGGCATTATAAATGGCGAAGGTAATCAGATAAACTGGACTGCACCAACAGACGCCGGGAATTATTTTATCAAGTGTAAAGTTGAAGATAGTAAAGGTGGTTCGACTGAAGACAGTATTGAAGTATCAGTCAGAGATTTATCAATAGTTCAATCGGGTAATCTTGTCGCATATTATCCTTTTAACAGCAATGCTAATGATGAAAGTGGAAACGGAAATAACGGGACTGTATTTCAAGCATCTCTTACTGCGGATCGATTTAAGGTTCCCAATAGTGCTTATTTATTTGATGGCGTTAACGATAATATCCAGGTAACAAATAATTCATCTTTAAATTTTCAAAATTCAATTACAGTAAATTTCTGGATGAAAGTAGGAGAGTTTTACGATAGAGAACAATATCCAATTTCACATGGCAACTGGGAAAACAGATGGAAAATTTCCATCACAAATAAAAAAATTAGATGGACAATCAAAACAACAACCGGCACTAAAGATTTAGATTCTGAAACTGAGCTTAAATTAGATTCGCTTTATAATGTTACTGCAATTTATAGCGGAAGCGATTTTGAAATTTATATTAATGGTAAGCTTGATGCATTTACAACTTTCAGCGGTAGGCTGCTTACCACAACTATTGATTTAATGATTGGACAAGTTTTACCTGGAAACACTCAATATAATTTTAAAGGAGTTTTGGACGATATAAGAATTTATGATTATGCTATCCCATATTCTGAAATTCAAAAATTATATGATATAAACACTGATGTTGCGGAAGAAAACAACTCACTAATTCCGACAGAAAATTTTTTATATCAGAATTATCCTAATCCATTTAACGGGCAGTCGGTA
>CAZRMA010000275.1:0-5662 GCA_964600655.1 uncultured Ignavibacteriaceae bacterium | reverse complement strand
AAGAATCACAGCACAACTTGCAAGATTTGTAAGAGGATGGGTGTTTGACGCTGCGTTTGTTGGTATTTTTTGTGGGCTAGGTTTTTATTTTATTGGAATTGAAAATGCACTTCCATTAGGTGTAATTGCTGGGCTTGGTCATCTTGTACCTTATCTAGGACCACTGATAGGTGGAATCCCAGCTATAATAATTTCAGTTATCCAGTTTGGAGATTTTTCTCACGTTCCTTTTATCTTATTATTAATTATAACTGTTTACGCATTTGATAACGGAATAATACAACCTTATGTTTTTTCTAAAAGCGTTAATATGCATCCAATAGTTATCATTCTTTTAATTATTGCCGGAAGTCAGTTATTCGGAATTTTAGGGATGTTATTAGCCATACCTACAGCAACTGTAATTAGAACTGCAGCGAAGGAAATTTATTTCGTATTTAAAAATTATAAAATTGCAAAAATCTGATGTCCCTGCCTTTTCAACAGACTTTATAATTTTCTTTAATTCAAAAATAATCCATGCTTATTACAATAATTTTAGGACTAAATCCACTTTAATCGCATAAATACAAACTTATTGTTTTTAGTATTTGAAATGATAGTTAGAATTATAGATGAATTTTTTCAAACTTATTTGAAAAAATTTTAAAGAAAAGAAAATAACATTATAAAACTAAATTAAATGATTTAAAAATTATAAATCGTTCATCAGCTGATTAATGACGTCTACGGATGACACCCCTTCAGCTTCAGCATTAAAATTAGTTATTATTCTATGCCGCAAAACTGGAATCATATTCACTTTAACATCATCAATATTGGGTGTAAATCTTCCGTTCATAATTGAACGGGTTTTCGCAGCTAAAATTAAATACTGAGATGCCCGAGGGCCAGCACCCCAACTAATCATTTGATTTACTATTTGAGAGTTTTTATCATTTTGAGGTCGTGTTTTATTAACTATTTTTACAGCAAATTCAATCACGTTATCAGCAACAGGAACTTTTCTAACCAGATTCTGAAACCCGATAATTTCATCTGCGGAAACGATCTTACTTAGATTAGGGACATAACCGCTTGTCGTTGTTTGAACAATTTTTACTTCTTCTTCAAAGGAGGGATATTCAAGCCAGAGGTTAAACATAAACCGGTCAAGTTGAGCTTCCGGTAAAGGGTAAGTCCCTTCCTGCTCAATAGGATTTTGTGTAGCTAAAACGAAGAATGGTTCGTCTAAAGTATATGTCACTCCGGCAGCAGTAACTTTATGTTCCTGCATGGCTTCAAGCAAAGCAGCCTGTGTTTTAGGGGGAGTTCTATTTATTTCATCGGCGAGTATTACATTCGCAAATACAGGCCCGGGAATAAACTTAAAATCTCTTCTTTTGGAAAGCTGATCTTCCTCTAAAATTTCAGTGCCTGTGATATCACTTGGCATTAAATCAGGAGTAAACTGAATCCGATTAAATTTTAAATCCATTACTTCGGCCAATGTTTTGATGAGCAGAGTTTTTGCTAATCCTGGAACTCCTACTAATAAACAATGGCCTTTAGCGAAAAGTGAAATCAACAATTGATCAATAATTTCATTTTGCCCGACAATCACTTTCGAAATCTCGGCTTTTATTTCTTTTACTTTTTCATTCAGCTTTTCAACTAACTGAATGTCCTGATCAAGCACTTCAGTATTTTTCAATATTCAATCCGATTAATTATTGAATGCAATTAATTACATGCCTCACAATTAAATTTAAACTCGAACTTGCCAATAAATTTTCTTTTTTAGTTCAGCAATCCAATTTTTGTATAATTCCTGTTTTTTGTATTCAACAGCTAATTTTTTTAATTCCGTATAGTCTTTTTGCAGATCGACTACATGCTGAGGAGTTCTTTTTTCCAAATACACTATATGATAACCATAGCTTCCACCCTTTCCGAAATCAATTCTCTTGGGAAAGCTAATATCCCCTTCTTTAAGATTTGATACCACATCTAACATAGTTTTATCTAATTGATTTAAATAAAAAGTCCCCAACTCGCCACCAAATGGTTGAGTATCTTTATCTTCACTATATTTTTTTGCGAAGTCCGCAAACGAACCCTTGCCTTTAACTATGCTATCTCTGACATCATTTAAAAATTCAATTGTTTTTAAATCCGCTTGTTCATCATTTTTGATTTTGATAAGAATATGCCTTGTATGTATTGACTCGCCTCTTTTTTCAATCATTTGAATGATATGGAATCCAACGGGAGATTCAATCACATCTGAAATTTCACCTGGCTGTAAAGCAAATGCTGCTGCTTCAAATTCAGGATAAAAAACACCACGCTTAACAAACCCAAGATCACCACCTTGAGATGCGCTGCCAGGATCTTCAGAATATTTTTTCGCCATCGTTGCAAAATCAGCTCCAGCCTTAATTGAATCCAATATTGCCTGAGCTTTTTCTTTGTACTTTTGCTTCATCAAATCAGTTGCTTTGGGATTACGAAAGATATGAGCAATCTGCACCTTCTCAGGTATAACACCAAGACTGTCTTTAAATTTATTATAAAAATCTTCAACTTCACGCCGGGTTGCTTCTACACTTCCAAATTTCTTTTCTTGCAGACGCTGTGACATAATATTTTTTTTAACATCATCATGAAGCTCTCTTCTCATTTTTTCTATACTCATACCATAAACTTCTTCAACTTTTTCTCTTGAACCATATTGTTGAATGAAAAGATTAATTTGATAATCAATTCTGCTTTTAATTTCATCCTCACTAACAGTTATTGAATCCAATGTCGCCTGAGCATATACAAGCTTATCTTCAATCATTGCATTTAGAACTTGTTTTTTTAATCCCGGGGTATTGGGATCAATTTTTCTTTGTGCAGCAATTAAATTAATCTGAAAGTTTAGCTCGCTCTGCATAATAATTTCATCATCAACAACTGCGGCTATTTTATCTAGTACCTCTTGTGCATTAATCATCTTAAAGGCTGCAAATATTAAAATAACCAGGATAAATTTAGTTTTCATTAATCTCCTAATTTTTAACGTCTATTTCGTTTTTTGAATACAAATCTTTAATATAATTTTTAATAATGTCTTGCTTTTTCTCCGCAGTAAATCTTTTCTCTACATTTTTGCTAATCAAGCCAAGTGGAGGAACAACTCCTTTGTCAAGCTTTTGCAGTAACTGAACAACGATATACTTATTTTGGTCATCCGATAAAACAATACTTACTTCATCGGAATTAAGTTCCTGTATCAACCGCAGTAAAGTTATCGGTTCAATTTCGTGCTCTGATAAGAACCAGCTTGATTCCTCATCAAATATGGATGGATCACCTTTGAATGCAATTAAAGCTTTATTCCAATTACTTTCTATAACCGTTGTTCTAAAATGAACTGCCTTATCTTCATTTGTAAAGCTGATAAAGTTAATTAGATAATAATTATCAACGGTTTTAAATTCATTTTTGTGCTTTTCAAAATATCCTTTTACATCGTTTATGTCTGTAGAAAAGCCATTATCATTGTAGCGGTTTTCTAACAATTTTGCAATTGCTAAATCTTTTCTTGATTCTTCAAGGGTCTTTTTAAATTCGTCTGTTTTATCAATACCCTCGCTTTTTGCTTCCTGATATAACAGTTCCCTATTTATCCAATTCCTAATGATTTCTGCCTTGTAAAAATTTTTATTGCTCGACTCAGCAACAAGTTTATGATATGCTTCTTTGGTTAGAAACGAGTCGTTAACACGGGCAACGTAATCAATTTTTTTCTTTTCCTTACCGCAGCCTAAAAACAAGGCTGCAGTAAGAAAAGCTATAAATAAATTATTTATCTGTAAATGCTTTGGGAAGCTCATCATAATAGTAAACGGGTTTATATAGTTTTTTTAAGCCTTGAATGTAATTATTTTCCAGTCTTTTACTTTCGGCTTCCTGGAATGCGCCTGACACCTCTGGTTTAGCCTCTTCAAAAGTTTTAGGATGAGAGGGATCTTTTTTAATAAGCATTACTATGGAATAGCCGCCAGAATTTTTAAATGGTTTTGAATAATCTCCGGCTTTTTGAAGATTGTCAGCTTCAGTTGCTAACTGTGAATGCTTTGCATCTTCTAAATTATAATGACCGGCTTTTTCTTTAAAACCAGGACGCTCAGTATATTTTGTTGCAATCGAATCAAAGTCTTCCCCATTTTGAAGAAGCGAATAATACTTATTAATCAGGGAGTCACTTCTACTAAATATTTCAGCATATTCAACTCTGTCCGGCCAGGTATATTTATCTTTTGTATCCTCATAATAATTGTACAGTTTAGCACTGTCAACTTTGATTTTATTCCAAACTTCATCTTCCTGCAATTTGAATATATAGATACCATCTTTATAATCATCCATTAAATCTGCAAAAGCTTTGTCTGTTTTTTCAAGATTCATAGCTTCCTGGTCTAATAAAAGATCCCCGCTGATTTTGCTAATTGCATTTTCAAACACATCTTTCTTCAATAATTTATTTCTAAAGTCGGGTGTATCGTTGAGCTTAGAAAAGAAGTCCCCAACGGAAGTATTAGTGTTTGCAAAACTGAATAAAGTAAGATCTTTAATCTCATCCATATTAGAAGGATCGGTGCCGATCTTTAATGTATCATTACCTTTTAACACAGTATCAAATGTCTGCTGATTGAGCTTATAATTGTATTTGCTCCTAAGGCTGTCGATCAGAGCATCATAAACTGCTTGATATCTGCTCTTCTTAAATAAATTAGTCAGCTCTTCTTTTTGTTCATCATAAGATGGGTAAGGAGATCTATCAGTTAATTTTATTATGTGATATCCAAACTGGGTTTTTATAACATTTGAAACATCACCAATATTCTTAAGATTGAAAGCTGCTTCATCAAATTCTTTAACCATCATTCTTCTTTGAAAGAATCCCAAATCTCCGCCTTTTTTTGCTGAACCAGGATCCTGTGAATATTCTTCTGCAAGCTTTGCAAAATCCGAATCACTTTTCACTTTTGTATATATTGAATCAATTTTGGCAAGTGCTGCCGCTGAATCAATTTTTCCGTTAGCATCCTTAAATGTAACAAGTATATGACTCGCCCTTATTTGTGGTACTCTTTCTCTTTTATCAGTTAGCCTAATGATATGAAATCCATATTTTGTTCGAACCACGTTAGGATAAACTTCACCTGGTTTAAGCGAATATGCAGCGCTTTCAAATTCAATCGGCAATTGTCCAGCAGTAAAATAATATATATCTCCCCCCATTTTAGCCGAATAGCGGTCTTTAGAATATTTTGCTGCCATCTCCGAAAAATTAGCCCCGGCTTTAATACTATCTAAAATTGACTGTGCCAATTTTCTTGCTGCTTCTTCTCCTGAGGAATCGGGAATAATCATTATATGGCTGGCCCTTAATTCCCATTTCTTTTTATTATACAAATCTCTAACCCCTGGGTCAACAATTTGCCTTTCAAGCAAAAATGTAACACCCACCTTTTTCTTATAATCCAATAACTCTTTATTTAATTCAGGGTCATTTTGATAACCTCTAACTGTAGCATCTCTAAGTTTCATTTTAAAGTTGGTATATAGATCGAGGAAATTTTTATATTTTGATAAACTATCTTTCTTTGCGGCTTCCATGCTGCCGGCA
>CAZRMA010000274.1:0-5683 GCA_964600655.1 uncultured Ignavibacteriaceae bacterium | reverse complement strand
TATCTGGCAGCAAATTAGTTTAATTAAAAAATAAAATGACCTCTAAGGTTTTCTTTAACCTTAGAGGTTTTTTAATTAAAGGAAATTTTGGGCATTTGTTACTACATATAATCTTCGGAAATTTTCAAATTATTTTTTATATACTTAACTCCAAGTACACGCAAAAAATCAGATTCAATCTTATCTTTTGCCCAAAGGCTTGACACAGTTCCATCAAGAGTAACAACACCTTTGTTAACCTTAAATTGAACATTTTTTTCTAGTCCATAATGAGTTTTCATTATTTCGCCAAGAATAATATTTAGATTGTCATCGCTTACAGCCTTTTTAAAAGGAAGCACCTTAATATTATTAGTAATTCCTAAAACACCATTTTGCCATGAAGCTAGTGTCTCAGTCATTTCACGCTCCCGTTGGTAGCTGACGGTACCATTTAAAATTACTTCACCATTATCAACCGCGATGGTTATTCTATCCGGTTCAAGAATTGCACTATTCAAATGAAGTTCCTCAATTATATTTTCTTTAATTTCTTTATCCGGAACAAGTTTCGCATTAATATCCATCAGATCGCTTATTTGTTTTACTCCTTTAACCTCTGAAGCTATTTCATAAATTTGCAGTTTATCATATAATGTATTTACGGTGCCTTTTAAAATTATTCCGCCATCATTTTTGTTATTTATTACTTCGATTGAAGGATTGTCGTAGTAAGATAAGATTTTCTCATTTACTTTATCTGCAAGGCTTTTGTTTTTTGCGGATACCTGGCCAATACAAAATCCGAATGATAATATTGCAACGACAAATAGAAAAGTAGTTGATCGTGAAACCCTGATAATATTCATTGTTATACCTCTTCTAAATTAATCTACTAAAAAATTGTTTATAACTCTTATTTCATGTTTAATAGACGCAATCCCCTAAGAATTGGTTTCGTATTGAACTTTTATCTTGTTTATAATCACAAGGGATTTTCATCTAAGTAAATTAATGGCTTAAAAATTTTGTTTTGGAAGAGTATTTTTCAAACTAAATACTGTCTTTCACAAAATAATTTGACACACGTTATCACTTTTCATTCTTTTTCCTGCGTAATAAAGAAACAAACAAAAAAATTAAGGAGAAATAGGATGAAACAATCTTTCATGTATTCAGTGTTATTATTTCTAATTACAGGAAGCACACTAATTTTCTCTCAAAAAAGCAATAAATGGGAAAACAGTGGTGGATTTGTATACTTAAAAGCAGCTGATGGAACCGAAACAGCTTTAGCGGATACTGCAGATGTTGATGGCGATGGAATAAGCAATGAATTGGAGGTTAATGGTTATACATATAATGTATTGGATGGATTAAAACAGTGGAATGGCGATACAAACGTAAAACATTATATTACTGATCCACTTAGATGGAGTACTGATGGTGATCCTTATAGTGATTACATGGAAGTAACCGGAGTTAATATGCCTGCCGGAGTTCAAGCCCCGGAAAATAATCCATTAGTTGCTGCAAGGCCAATTATCAGGATGGGCATGAATAGTTACGATGTAATTCCGATTAGCACTATAACTGATACAAAGGGTGGCGATAAGGAGAAGTCATTTACAAATGAAACTTCAAATGAAAATCAAGTCGGAGTTACCGTAGGTGCAGAATTTAGTTTCAATCCTTTTAAATTAGCCTCAGCTTCAGTTGAAGCCTCATACTCACACACCTGGGTTCATACAGAAAGTTCAACAAGTACTATCGGTTCAAACTGGAGTAAAACCAAATCTTCAAACCCCAGTGAAGCAGCAAGATTAAAACTAAGAGTTTTTATGGAAAATATAGGAAGTGCTTCAGCTCTTGATGTTACTCCAACTTTTAATCTTCTAATTGGAAATAAAACTATTGCTACAATAACACCAAATCAAGCTGCAAATATTTTATCTCCAAAAGGAACTAGTAACAGCCGGTATCCGCAAACCGGAAGTATCGCTATCGATAAAGATGAAAACAACAATGACATTATTTTATCGTTGGAAGAATTAAAGGCCATCCAAATGGGTGCCCCAATTTCGTTGGTTGTTATTCAGGTTGATGCTAAAGTTATTAGATGGAATTCAGAAACTCAAGATTGGACATCTAATATTAGCTGGACAAGTTTTGAGAATGAAATAAATCCAGTTTCGGTAGAAGTAAGAGCAGAATTCGGCACTGATGAGTCAAAAGTTTACCAGGTATTTGCAGGAACGGAATATTGGGATCCACAATTTAATTTACATGATCTTTTAAAGAATATTTTTGATGTTCAAGATGCAGTTGGAGATACTACAATTGAAGGCAGAAAATTTCCGGGAGATTGGTATTTCTCAACTTCTTCTCAAAAAGTAATTGATGAATGGAACAAAAATGGCCAGCAAAATTTAATGGGACTTAGAATGTTCAAAAATTCAAAGCTGGCAATGATTACTCCGGGAGGCAATCCTAATCCTTTGGTTAGTCTTGCAACATATTCATCGGATTTTAAGAAGATTTATGTAAGTGCAGCCGCAAATAATTTCCCTATTATCTCAGTTAAAGCAAATATTAAAGTAAATGGAGAGATGAAAGAAATTCCTTTAAAAGAAGGAAACGGGGCATTTTTTACTAATTCACCAATATTAAACGACCCTGCGGAACCGGATGGTGAGATAATTGTTGAGAACGCTCATGGTGATATAGTTCAATCAAAAATCGTTTTGCCTGCATTATATACTTCTGCAAAAGATGTAAAAGAAAATGCTACTTTATTACCAAATCCTGGCGGCGATTATTTACTATTTGTTGATGGAGATGAAAATAAACCAGTCTATATTTATTGTATGTTTTTTGATCCGCAGACAGATGATACTTTGCCGGAGCCAAGAGAATATTTAACACTTGCTAAAAGTTTTGCCAGCACCGGCGAACCGATGAAATATAATTATAGTTTCATTCCAGCTAGTGATACTTTAAGTGTTCCGGACTACTCGATGATGTATTATGGAAAAGATGTAGTTACGTATTATAATCGCGTAAGAATAAACTTTAAAACACTTAAGGTTGATCCCAAAGATACAATGTATACCAGCTCATCAGGGCAATTAGTTCTTTCTGATTTTACTTCGTGGGGCGGCGGTTATCCTTATACAACCCCTTTTCATAATTTACCTTTTGGAAGCACCGGCAATTGTATTTATAATAAAGCTGAAAGATATGCAAATCAAGGAACAGCAAATATAAATTTTGAAGGAACATCTTTCAAAATCGATACTACTGGTTTATCAGATGTGATTGGAGTTTATCCCACTGATCCAAGCGGTGAATACACAGATTTTTGGGTTGATACAAGCTTTGTGAATTATGATTTTACAGAAAAGACGATTGATATGAGCGGTGGCGGCTATCCTGGTTTTGTGGGCTTAACGGATTCACTTCAATTAATTTATGAAGGCTTTGCAAAATTAACTGACGCAAAGGAACATCAAAGTATGTTATCAATTCCACAGCAATATAGTTTATCTCAAAATTATCCTAATCCTTTTAATCCATCCACAACTATTGAATTCAAAATACCGGAAACGTCGCATGTGTTATTAAAAATTTATGATATTACCGGAAGGGAAGTAGCTAATCTAGTAAACGAAGTAAAAACAGCAGGAGATTATAAAGTTAATTTCAACGCTAGCAGCTTAGCAAGCGGCGTTTATTTTTATAGAATTCAATCCGGTAATTTTGTTAAAACAAACAAAATGATTCTTATGAAGTAATTGATAAATAGAATTTGTCTATTGCTGTGTCCTGTCAATTTAGACTGCTGTGGATATTGAAATAAGTAAATATCTTCAGCAGTCTTTTTAGTTGATTCAAAGAATTTATAAAATTAACTTAATAGTTAAGGAAAAAGTTATCTTTATTAAAAGATATGAAATTTTGCTTTTTCGTCATTAATGAAGAATATCCTATTTATTTATGAAATATCGCCTTAAAAATTATTTTAACATAAATAATCGAAAAGAAATTTATTTTTTAGCTTTAAGTATTATTTATATTGCTTACTTTATTATATCAAGTGGTTGCGAAAAGGATAAAAACACAAACCAAAGCGAGAAAAAAGAGGTACCCGCTAAAAATTTACACTTAGATATAAATTGTACTGGATATATAATAAATGATGTCTTAAATGAAGGAAGCGCAAATTATTTAATCATCGATACCGTTGAATGGTTTAGCGGCGATGATGCTGTGAAAGCTTTTAACATGGATAAAAAGGAAGGTAAAAGTAAAACTAATGAAACACCGAACGGTTATTATATAAGAAATGTTAAAATAGACTCTCTAAAATTTAAAATATCCGATACCGCAAATGTGGTAATGCAAACTCTTTCTTATAATCAATTCGGCAACTTTAATTTCAATGAAAAGATACAAGTTTCAAAATTTATTTCTTTGTTAAATGATAAGGAATATCAGCGTTTCAAATTCAAACTATATAAATTCCATATTTTAGATAATGAAATTGTTTCAATTAAGGAAAGATATATACCCTAATTACTCCAAATCTTTATAAAAAGAATTCAGAATCTTTAAAATGGATTTCTCGTATTCGTTTTTGTCTCAACCGGAGCCGTTATGAAATTTATTCTATCATTCTTTACTACTGCTTTAATGGTCAATGCTTCTTTTGGGCAGACTGGCTTTACTAAATTAATCGAAAAAAAATATTCTGACCTTCCAGTTAAATTAAGAATAGAAAACTCAGGAATTTATGCCATCTCTTCTTTTGATGTTGATAATGGCAATATATGGATTCAAGATTTTGATACACAGAATATCTATCGCATCAAAGAAAACCAAAAACAGCAAGCAGCTAATCCTGTTCGGATAGGAAAAGATTTTATGGTTGAAAGTAATTCTTTGGAGAATTCACCTCTGCAAAATTATAAGTCATCTATAGAAAAGGGCGGATTGAGTATTAAAAAATCTTTTTTATCTAATAACCAAAAGGTTTTTATTGATAACGGCGGAGTCTTATCAGATGGTGTAGATGATTCAATAATCGTTCAAGTGCAAAATAAAAATAATCTTCAGATTAATTACTACCTGTCAAAGTTCAATAAGATTTTCAAAATAAATTTTCCTTCAAACCTGGCTTATGCAGATTTAGTTGGAATTGATGCAAAAGGAAATTCATTCGTTTTAATCGAAACTTATCAGTCTGAGATTCCTTTAAAAATTAAAAGGGAAGTTTATACAATTTCTCCGGAAGGAAAAATACTTACTATTCTTGAAGTTCCGTCGATTAAATATTTATACATGATAAGGGATTTCCAAATTGATGCTGAAGGCAACTTATACCAATTATTATCTGAAAAAGATAAAATTACAATTATAAAATGGAGCGGATTGACAAATTATTCATCTGCAAAAATTTATTATCCTCCCAAATATGATTATGAGTTGAACTATAATGACATTGTTCCTGAAAAAGAACTAATTTCAGGACTCAAAAAAGTAAGCAAAATACAATCGTCTAGCAGGCAAACTGCATTAAGGCTTGGTGAAAGCTATGCTTTGTACAAATATAATTGCAGTTCAAAAAATTTAGCTCCAGCAAATGTACAAGGGCCTGATGGAGATGTTGTTCGGACCCCATCGTGGTTAATTATAGGGGAGAATG
>CAZRMA010000273.1:0-5689 GCA_964600655.1 uncultured Ignavibacteriaceae bacterium | reverse complement strand
AGTCAATTCCCTGCTGTCTTTTCTTAAGCTTGATAGCATTAAGCTCAGAAAATAAGTATGGAGGCAGACGGTCAAGTCTTTTTGCAAAATTCATAGAATAATTAAAAGTGGAAGTTAAAAATTAAATGTTATTTTAATTTAATTAACTGTAAAATAAATAAAAAATAAAACTATAATGAAATACTTATTTTGATAATTAAAATGAACTACGATACAATTTTTCAAATTGATATTTGTTTTTTTTTGAATGAAATTTAGTTCCAAAATAATTATTAGAGAGAAATTTTATGAACTGCGTTTTATACTACTCTTATATTTTAAAAATCACTGTTTTAATCGTTATTTTATTTTTGTTCAATATAAGCTTAAAAGCCCAGGTAGCTTGGGGCGATCCTCAAGCAATTCCGGTTGAATTTATGTTTTATCATACACTTACGCCTAAAGATTCCGGAGTTGGATTGAACGGCGCATTTAATAGTTGGACTGGCGGGGTTTATAAAATGAATGAAGTTTCTCCCGGGTTCTGGAAAACTAAACTTGAGCTTCTTCCCTTAGGTTATGAGTATAAATTCGTTACATATACTGATACAGTTGGGCAATCAGGAGTAATCCAATATTATCCCGATCCTTTAAATCCCAAAAACACTGGAGGTGGGTACAACAACTCAATAATTACTGTTAAAAGCCCAATGATTTATTATTTATTGCCAAAGACGGGTACAACTGTCCCCGAACAAAAACCTGAAATAACTGCACACATTTCTTGGGCAAATGAGGATCAAATTGATTTAACTCTTTTAGTATTTAAAATTGATGGAAATATAATAACAAATCCTCAAAATTATTTTGATGAGAATACTAGAATTTTAACTTACAATCCCTCAAATGCTTTATCCATAGGAGATCATTCTGTCGAAGTTCGTGCTTTTACTACAAATGGAGATTCTGCAGTATTGTCTTCAACTTTTAAGATTTCTGGAACTACAGCATATCAAGGGCCCTATACTTTTATGTTTGATTCTCATAGTCCGAATTTCAAATTTATAGGGGATGTTAATTCGGTAATTATAAAATCTCCTTTCAATCATGAAGGAGCTGATCAGTTAACAGATCCTGATAGCGATGGTATATACACTTTCACAACCAATTTAGATTTTGATCAAACATATGAATATACTTATGTAATAAATGGAGGGTCGTATATAAACGATCCCGACAATCCGATTTTATCTACTAACCACAGGACAGAAGTAACTAAACAAAAACAAACTAATCCGTATTTTAGCGATGTTACTCCTAAGTCCGGGCAAATATATAATGACAGTACATCAGTTGTGGCTGTTAAAGCTACTCTAAATCAAAGCGATGATAGAACAGTATTAGACCTTTCATCGGTTAAAGCAACTTTAGATGGAGCTTCAAATGGAATATCAAAAACCTATT
This sequence comes from uncultured Ignavibacteriaceae bacterium, assembly GCA_964600655.1. Lineage (GTDB taxonomy): Bacteria > Bacteroidota > Ignavibacteria > Ignavibacteriales > Ignavibacteriaceae > CAVSWT01. The sequence goes on along the minus strand of CAZRMA010000273.1, from coordinate 4,246 downwards.
TATCAAATAAAATTTCCATATTAGTAAATATTTCAAATCCATCAATTGGCAGGCATGTTGTTCAAATATCGGGAAAAGATATTTTCGGACATATTGCTAAACCGGTTATTTTAACATTCGGAGTATATTCTTCAAACAGTGGATTTCATTATGTAGATGGAGAACAGGATGATCACGGGCCTGGAACTTATTATTATCCTTCGGGAATAGATTCAGGTTCTGCTGATATTCAATCAATTGACATCAAATCAGTACCGACTGGCGATTCATTAAGATTCTCCATCAAAATGAATAAAATTTCAGATAATACACGTATAGGTTTTGAGATTGTTAACTTATTAGATAATACTTTCGTGGACGCACCTGAAAATCTAAATCTTCAAATTCCAGAATGGAATAACAAAGGAGTTTTTATGTTACTTGCTTCTCCAACTTCTTCTTATTTAGATACTTCAAAAGATAATATACTTTATACATCAAGGGATCCGTTTCAAAAAACTATCAAAATTAATCTTGAGCAAGCGGATATTAATTCAAATGAATTTCTATTTACTTTACCTTTAAGTGAACTTCAAAATGTAATGGGTAATTTTAAAGATAAATGGTATTTCGGAGCTTATTCTTATTTGAAAGATCAAAATGGAGTTATAAAACCAACTCAAGAACAAGCAGGAGATGGCTATCCTGAAAATCCTGCTGTGTTTGATGCAACATTTTTTAGCAGCACTGAAATACAACAAAGAATGCTTGGCAATTACAGTTCTGACATACAAATTGGTGGGCCAACAATGGTTAAAATAGGAACTAACGAGAGAGGATTTTTGGGAATCACTCCTACAGAAATAGATTCAAATCTAGGAACTGCTCCTGAACTAAAATTATTTACTGACGGAGGAAATTTATTTAGAGATACAGTTACAATTCATGGATATGCAAATCTTGATGCCGGCTCTTCCATTGAACTGCATGTAAATGATTCTACAATTCAAGTTACAACTGATGCAAATAAAAATTTCTCTGCTACAATTTCCTTGAAGGAAGGTGAAAATAACATTTATGCCTCGGCAACATATTCAACAAACAAAATAATAAGAAGCAGCAGTATTGTTTTTAATCATATAGTATTTCATACACCAATTGCAAGGATTAAAACTTCTATCAGTGGAAACACTGTTACACTTAATGCAGACAGTTCTTATGATCCTAATGGAACTTTATTAACGTATTCCTGGGCACAAGATGCAACAAATCCTGCGAAAATTTCTTTTTCAACTTCTTCATCATCATTAACAACATTTGATGCACCTTCTATAAAAGGCGAATATTTCTTTACGTTAAAAGCAGCAAATGCAAAAGGTGATACTGGCTGGGCACGAGTTGTAGTTTTAATAACCGACACCGGAGCTATTTCACCTGATTTAAAAACCTGGCATCCGGCATGGATAGATAGTTCAATTATCTATTCGATTTTTGTAAGAACTTTTAGCGCATCCGGTACATTCCAGGCGGTTACTGCTCAAATACCGGAATTAAAAGATTTAGGAATAAATTGTATATGGTTTTTACCTATTTATCCAACTACAGGAAGCCTTGGGCCTGATAATCCTGGTTATGCAATAACTGATTATTATGGAATACTAAGTAATTATGGAACAAAACAAGATTTTAAAACCCTAGTTGAAACAGCACATAACTATGGAATTAAAGTAATCCTTGATCATGTAATTAACCACACTTCCGCATTACACCCATTTATGCTTGACGCAAATAAATATAAGGAGAATTCCCCTTACTACGATTTTTATATGTGGGATAATAATGACAATTTTAAATATTTGTTTACATGGGTTGATTTGCCTTCAATCAATTATCAATCATTGAATACTAGGGAATATTTACTTAGAATGGCCAAGTACTGGATGCAATATTTTAATATTGATGGTTATAGATGTGATGTAGCCTGGGGAGTAAACAGCTTACGTACTAACGGAGTTGGCTCAATCTATTGGCAAACCTGGCGTAAAGAACTTAAAGAAATGAAACCGGATATATTTCTTTTAGGCGAAGCCGATGCTGATTCAACACAGTATTTCAATGGTAAATTTGATGCTGCTTATGATTATACATTTTTCACAAACCTAAAAGCAGTGTTTAATAGCTCTGGCTCCATCAATCAGCTTGATGCTTCAATACAGCATTATTTACAATCTTCTTATCCCAAAGATGCTCGTCCATTTAGGTATCTGGAAACGCAAGACGAGCCAAGGTTTATACAACAATTCGGAGTTGGCGATACAAAGGTTGCTGCAGATTTGCTATTAACACTGCCTGGGGTTCCTGAATTATATGCAGGACAAGAAGTAGGTGAAACATCACAGCGAGGAAATATTGATTGGAGCGATCCTTCTAAGCTTTATTCCCTGTATAAAAACCTCATTCAAATAAGAAAAGAAAACCCTGCTTTAACTATTGGGAATTTTACAAGATTAAATAATTCACAAAGTGATAAAATTTATTCCTACTTAAGAACCAGCGGTGAAAATAATATTATTGTGAACCTAAATTTTAGCTCATCTCCATTAACAGCAGAAATTTCAGTTCCTCTGAATAAACTCACATTTGATTCAACTTCATCATTCTATCTAAACGACTTATTAAATAAAGCTTCTTATAAAATTACTGGAACAGATTTAAAAAATTATTCGGTAACCATTCCTGCCTCAGGTGCTCAAATATTAGTATTATCTGATACTACTATTACAGATGCGAGAGAAACAAAAGAAGTCTTGCCGGTTACTTATAATATTGAACAGAATTACCCGAATCCTTTTAATCCCTCAACTACTATTAAATATTCTCTGCCCAATGAAAGTAAAGTTAAAATAACTGTATTTAACATACTTGGACAGAGAGTGAGTCAGTTAATAAATGATGTTCAAAATGCAGGTTATCACGAAATAGTTTGGAGTGCACACAATTTTGCTTCCGGAGTTTATCTATATTCCATCGAGGCTGTTTCATCTAATGGAAAATCTAATTTTACAGCGGTTAAAAAAATGATATTACTTAAATAATTAGGTCGGAAACGTATTAATTCTTTATATTAAATTCTGCTTTGTGACAGAAATTAAAGTCCGTTGCAAAGCTCATTCTTTTAATTCTTAAGCTTCCTGTCAACTACAACATAGCTGAGTGCTTCAACATCAGCTTCCTTGTATTTTTAAGCCAAATCAATTAAGTTTCAAACCTAATTATCTCTAAATTTTATCCAATTTTCGCCATTTTTGGCTTCAAAGTTATTTTTAGAAGTCCATTTATGGGAAACCATCGCTATGCGAAAAGTAACTCAAAAGGTTAAAATTTTAAATTGAATATGAACAATCCTTAAACGAGGTTATCAGAAATGAGTAATGGAAAAACACAAGAATTAGATATTATAGAAACTGAAAATAGGGAATGGCTTTATTCACTTGATTATGTTCTTCAACACGGCGGGCCCGAAAGAGTAAAAGAATTATTACAGCAGCTTCAAATCAGAGCACATAAATACGGAGTTGAAATTCCATTTACTGCAAACACTCCTTACATAAACACAATCACAAGAGAAAAGCAGCCGCCATTTCCAGGTGATAGAGAAATTGAAAGAAGGATTAAAAGCTTAATTCGCTGGAATGCAATGGCAATGGTTGTAAGGGCTAATAAAATTGAAAGCGGAATCGGCGGGCACATTTCAACTTATGCATCTGCAGCAACTTTGTATGAAATTGGATTCAATCATTTCTTCAGAGGCAAAGGCGAGGAATATGAAGGCGACCAGGTCTACTTTCAAGGGCATGCTTCACCGGGAATTTATGCAAGAGCTTTTCTTGAAGGAAGATTATCAATTGAGTTACTTCAAAATTTTCGTAGAGAATTGAATCCTACCGGCGGACTTTCATCTTATCCGCATCCCTGGCTTATGCCGAACTTCTGGGAATTCCCAACTGTGTCAATGGGACTTGGACCAATCATGGCAATTTATCAAGCACGCTTTAATCATTATTTGGTTGATAGAGGATTAAAAAAATCAAGCGGAAAAGTGTGGGCATTTTTAGGTGACGGCGAAACGGATGAACCAGAAACTCTTGGTGCAATCACGCTTGCATCACGTGAGAAATTAGACAATTTAATTTTTGTTATTAATTGCAATTTACAAAGACTTGACGGCCCGGTTAGAGGAAACGGAAAAATTATTCAAGAGCTTGAA
>CAZRMA010000272.1:0-5698 GCA_964600655.1 uncultured Ignavibacteriaceae bacterium | reverse complement strand
GATAAAAATGTTGACTATAAGCAAGAAGTTTTAGATTTTAACAAAACAAATTTTCAAAGAAGTGAAAAGAAAGTTCTTCCGACCGAAAAAAGCATTGACATAAATAAGGCAGATTTAAAAATATTTACAACACTGCCTGGAATAGGTGAAAAAACAGCACAAAAAATTTTGAATTTCAGAACTGAAAACAACGGTTTCAAAAAATTGGAAGATTTACTGAAAGTTAAGGGTATAGGTCAAGTTAAATTTAAAAACATTAAAAAGTATTTATTTATTGAAAAATAAAATTTTAACGTTCCGGAGGAAAAATGACTAAATCAGATCCGTGGTATATTCACGGTATTCTATATGCTGTAATTGTAATTCTTGTTGTATTACTGATAAAGGTTGCAATCATTGACCCAACTCAAGTAGTTGAATCAGAAAAATACTTTAAAAACGAATCACGTTTAAGATTGAAAAATCTTCGAGAGGCAGAGATTTTATGGGAAAAGAAACACGGACAATTTAGCGGCAACCTTGATAGTTTAATTACATTTATAGAACAATCACCTTATGTTGATAGCATAAGAAATGCTTTTGATTCACTAACAAATAAATCAGCTGATCCGTTTTTAAAACTCTCAAACGGACAATTTACACCTGACAGTTTGTTCACCACTCCCAAATCCGGTCAAAAATATATAGTGCAAGTTGATAGTACAACAAGTGTTGATACGATTTACACACCGTCAAATAAAATTAAACGTATTGAGACCAATGTAAAAATCGGCACCAAATATTTTATTAATGATCCGGATGGATATGGTTCTATAGGTGATCTAGATAGTGATGCAAAGAAAAATACTGCTTCATGGGAATAATGATATTTTATTATGACAGGATTTGAAAACCATGCAGGCTTCACGATTACTGATTCAAAACTGCAGGTAGTTGAGCTTATTTATAATGGCAGCCAATTCATTTTAGAAAATGTTGATGAAGCTTACTTTAGTGAGCAAATAAATTTCGAAAAAGACAAAGAAACAAAAATCAGCGCCCTTTTACAGGGCGCTTTTAATGAACTTCAAATTAAAAAATTATTAAAAAGCACTTCCGTTTCATTTACACTCCCTTTTGATCTCTTTCATATTATGCAAGTCCCTTATGATAATACTCTACTTCACCAGGATTTAATTGAAGAATTCAGATGGGAATTTTCAGTGCTATACCCCTTTATTAAAATTGACAACTTAGTCATACAATACATTGAAATAGATAAAAATAATATTTATGAACAAAGCTCAGCACTTGTTATTGCAATTCAAAGAAAGTACTTAGATATGATTCATGAGTTTGCAGTTCATAATAATTTAAATTTAAAATTTATAGACAATGTACATCTGGCTTCAGAAAAAGCTTTAGCTGTTAGCAATTCCTTAATGGAAAAAGGATTGATACTTAGTGTTTATTTCAATAATAAGCACCTTTCATTAATATTTTCTATGCAAGGGAAACCATTTTATTTCAAAAATTTTCCGCTTAAAGGAGCTGGTGAAATACCATCCATAATCAGAAATGAAATCACTGAAAATCAACATTTGAAAGTTTCAAAAAATTCTATTGATACTGCTTTCATTACCGGTGATAATATTACAGATTCCGTTGTTCAAATATTAAGAAAAGCCTTGGACCTGGATTTTTATTATTTTAATCCGTTCGATAAAATAAAACCGAATCCAATTTTGTATGAAAATAATTGTTACACAGAAAAGAATAATTCATTTTCCCCAGCAGCTGGCATTGCATTTAGATTAGCATAACTATTTAATATGAAATTAAGAATTATCTCGGGGGAATTAAAAGGCAGACTCATCGACGTCCCTAAATCAGATTTAATTCGGCCAACAACCGACAGAGTTCGAGAAACTTTATTTAATATTTTAAATAATAAAATAAATTTTGAAAATATATCCGTTTTAGATTTTTATTCTGGCACAGGTTCACTAGGAATTGAATGCATAAGTCGTGGTGCAGAATCGGTTAATTTTGTTGAAAAGGATTTTTTAATATTTCAAAATTTGTTAAAAAATATTACTTCACTTTCTCTTCAAGATAAATGTAAAGTTATTAAAAGTGATGCAGTATCATTTTCAAAGCAGCCCCCCGCAAAAAAATTTGATTTAATTCTAGCTGATCCCCCATTCTTTAAAGACGATATTTATGAAGTGGTTGAAAATCTAAGATCGAACAATTATTTCACCGGCGAAAACTTCATGATCATTGAAAGATCAATTCAAACAAAATCTAAAGATACTTTTAACTTTTCAGTTGAGCCATTTAAAGTTATTGGCGACACTTGCCTTTATGAGATTGCCTGATAAGTAAATTTTGTGACCAATTATTTAAGCATCACTTCAGAATAAAACAAAGTCATACTGTAAAATCATATCCGGAATAAATAGTCTACCATCTTTATCATTATATTTTGTAAATCTTATTCCAAACACAAATCTGCCGTTGTCAAGAACATTTTTATATAAACCTGCTGAAAAAGTTAAATAATTTAGGTTGTAACCTAAATCGTTATGAGAATAAGTTCCGGATAATTGCCAACTTTTTGTATCAATATTCAAATCATAAAATGTCTGCCAGCCAATTCCGAAATTAAAAAAATAATTTAAAGGCCAATCCCTTCTTCGTGAGTTAACTGTATACAAAAATGCAAAATTCCAAAAGTTATTTTTTATATCATCATTTACAAGATAAACTCTTCTAGATTCGCCGGAGGAGATTATTTTACTTTCTACTAAAGCAAATTGGTAAGTATTTGCAGCTTCAGTATACTTTAGATTTGCATCAAATCGCCAAGCCCATGATTCTGCTTCTTTAAAAAAGGCTATTCCTATATTCTCATCCATAATGTATCTTTCATTTATGTTAGAAAGATCAAAGCCACCAGTTAGTGCGAAGGAATTAGAAGCAGCAAAATCTATATCAACACCTCCCTGCCACTTTGGTATATTCCAGAATAAATTTTCGCTGTTAAATTCAAATGTATTTATACCCCCACTTTCGGTATAATATGTTTGGTTAGAAACTTTATTAATTTCAAATTCTCCAAGATTATTAACTTTAGTATGCTGATCGTTATTCGTTTTTAAGGTTGTACTTTTATCAAATGAAAAATAAGGCCGAATTATTATATCATTCTTTTGTCTATTTTCGGTTATTCTTATTGAGTGGCGTATAGGATTTGTTTCTACATTCATTGTTTGCAAATAAGCTTCATTCGAAGTACAGCCCGTAAATAAGTAAACAAGTAAAATTAATGAAGAAAGCGCTAATTGTCTTAGGATATGAAAATTTGGTTTCATAATTTCCCCGAAATAAGTTATTATCTTGAGATATAATATATGATTTAAGTTGGTATAATTTCAACCTAAAAATAGAAATATAATTCCTGCAATAATTGCCAATAACAGAAAATTTGTTATAATTCTAAAAATCAATATTATAAAACTTCGTAAAAAATATGAAAGATTTTCTTGTTTCACTAAAATAATATTATAATTTTAACGACATGTTTATCAGAAAATAATTTAACTTAAAGACCATGAGAACCGTAATATATCCAGGCACTTTTGATCCCGTTACAAATGGCCACATTGATATTATTCGAAGGGCCAAAGAATTATTTGACGCTGTTGTAGTTACTGTTGCAGTAAATCCGGGTAAAACCCCTTTATTTACAGTAGATGAAAGAGTTGAATTGCTTAAAGAAAGTTTGAAAGAATTTGAAAACATAACCGTTGATTCATTTGATGGTTTAGTAGTTGAGCATGCACACAATGTTGGCGCTGTTGGTATAATTAGAGGGTTAAGAGCCGTAAGTGATTTTGAATATGAATTCCAGATGGCACTTATGAACCGGAAATTAGCAAAAGATATTGCAACAATTTTCCTTATGCCGCATGAAAAATATACGTATTTAAATTCCTCTATAATAAGAAATCTGGCTGGTTTGAATAGCGACGTTAGTGATTTCGTTCCAAAAGTTGTACATGAAGCTCTGAGATTAAAGTTTAAAAAAAGATAAGCTCTATTTAACTAATTTTAATTCATTATCCTTCCTTAAAGATATAATAATAAAATGAGCCAAGATAAGAATGAAATGTTAGGAAAAATTTGTATCGTAACTGGGGCAACATCCGGTATAGGCAAAGTTACAGCAAGGGTCTTAGCTGAAAAAGGTGCAACTGTTTTATTCATCGGCAGAAATAAAACAAAGTGTGAATCAACAATAAATTCTATTATTAAAAAAACCTCGAATGTGAATGTAAGCTACTTTGTTGCTGATTTATCCTCTCAAAAAGAAATTCATAAATTGTCAAAAACAATTCATGAAAGATTTGATCACATTGATGTATTGGTTAATAATGCCGGTGCAAGATTTTTAAAAAACATGAAATCTGTTGACGATATTGAGATGACATTAGCATTAAATCATCTTGCGTATTTTTTACTTACAAAATTATTGCTTGACTTACTTAAAAAAAGTAAATCAGCAAGAGTAGTTAATGTTTCATCGAGTTACCATCATACAACAATTAATTTTGAAGATATCCAATTACAAAAAAATTTTGATGGAAAGAAAGCTTATGCACAATCGAAATTATCTAACATCCTATTTACCATTGAACTGTCTAAAAGATTAATTGAAACAAACATAACAGTGAACTCTCTGCACCCTGGAGGTGTTGCTTCTAAATTCAGTCTAAACAATGGGACGTATCATTTCATGAAGCATATCTTAGTCTATTTATTAAAAGGTAAATTACTTTCATCTGAAAAAGGTGCATTAACTTCTATTTACTTGGCTTCATCAAGTGATGTGAATGGAATTAGTGGAGAATATTTCTATGAATGTAAACCAGTTCGCTCAATTAAAAATCTTTATAATGAAGAGGAATCAAAAAAATTGTGGCACTTAAGTGAAGAACTGACAGGACTTAAAACATAATTTTATTTATCATTTTAGAATATTTATACAATTCTTAATATTTGACACTTCTAAAGCCAAAAAATAAGCTATTTAAAAATTTAATTTAAAAGTATTTAATATCAGCTTTTTATAATTTTAATTCTCAAATAATCACATTTCTGTTTTGTCATTAATAAATCAAAAGGCACTAAATTGCAAAAATATTCAAACCTAATTTCATCAATTGAAGAGAGTAAAACTTTAGCAATCACTGCATTATCAAAAAAGCTAAAAGCCGAAGGAAAAGACGTTTTAGGGTTCAGCGCAGGCGAACCTGATTTTGCAACTCCGGCATATATAAAAGATGCAGCTATCAAAGCTATAAATAATAACTTCACAAAGTATACTGCAAATGAAGGTTATCCGGATTTAATTAAAGCAATTATAGCAAAATTTAAAAGGGACAATGATTTAGAATTTGAACCTAAAAATGTTCTTGTATCAAGCGGTGCCAAACATTCGATATATAATTTGTTGATGGCAATATGTAACCCTGGAGATGAGGTTATTTTCCAGGCACCATACTGGGTAAGCTATCCGGAAATGACAAAAATAGCTCAAGCAACACCTGTAGTAATTAATGCCGGTGTTGATCAAAATTATAAAATAACTCCTCAACAACTAGAGAAAGCTATTACTCCGAAGAGCAAAGTTTTTATTTTCAATACCCCTTCT
>CAZRMA010000271.1:0-5728 GCA_964600655.1 uncultured Ignavibacteriaceae bacterium | reverse complement strand
CTAAAAACTATACTTGCTAATAATGATAAATTACCTCTATTAATTTTTGATGAAATTGATACCGGTGTCAGCGGAAGAGTTGCGCAGAAAGTTGGGCAGGCATTAAAATCGTTAGCAAAATTTCATCAGATAATATCGATAACGCATCTTCCTCAAATTGCGGGCTTAGGGGATTTTCATTATATTGTTGAAAAAGTTGAAACAAATAATCGTGTAACCAGTTCTATCAAAAAGCTGGATGAGAAGGAAAGAATAAAGGAAGTAGCTAAATTGATGAGTGGGGAAAATATTACCGAAGCTAGCTTAAAAGGGGCAAAAGAATTAATGGGAATAAGAAAATAAATTTTTATTTAAATAAAAATGATTTTTTTTAATATAAAGGGAGTAAATAAAGCCTTCAAAATAGCTCAAGAATATAACTTATGGCATTTTATTTGAAACATGAAGTTTCACAATAATGAAATAAATATCTAGCTTTTAATCTATTAGAAATTTTATTTTGAATCTAGCTTTTATTCATCAGTATTACAGTTAAGTTATACTTTAAATTTATTTTCAATTTAACGTTTTTACGTTATTGATAAGATTATACTTTTAATCCTAATTTCGAACACTAAAATATTCTAAATTTAAATCATCAAATAGGAGGACCTAAATGAAAAGAGGAATACTGATTTTAATTTTCTCTCTATTCCTGAGCGGAACCCTAATGGCTCAATTTGAGGACAGATTTGGACTTTTAACAGAGACCAACCTAAAAGAGTATGCAAAGCCATTCGCAACTTCATTTGGAACGGCAATGAACTCAGGAAGTTACTATACTGCAAGTATCCCGGCATTCTGGGGATTTTCTTTCAGTATTCGAGGCATGCTGATATTGGTTCCTGAAGAGCAAAAATCTTTCACGCCGGTTTTACCAAATGGATATACTGCGGATGTGCCGGCGGCAACAATTTACGGTGAGAAAGGCGGATACTATGCTGGCCCAGACGGTTATATTGTTACGCCTCCAGGAGCTAATCTTACATCAATTCCAATGGGCCTTCCCCAAATTTCGGCCAGCTTTTTGGGTACTGAAGTTATGTTAAGATATCTTCCCGAAATAGATTTGAACACAGACGAAGGAAATAAAATAAGTATGTTTGGAATTGGAATTGCGCATAGTGTCAGTCAATATATTCCTTTAATTCCTATCGATGCTGCTGTCCAATTAATGTATAATAAATTTGAAATTACGAATCTGTTCAGTGTTAAGAACATAGCTTTTAATGCCCATATAAGCAAAACACTTGGACTTTTTACTCCTTATTTTGGATTACAGTATGAGAGTACAACAGTAAATATTGATTATAAAATTAAGGGTGACGTGAACAGCGGCGACCCTGAATTAAGGCAAGACAAAAATGCCAGTGTGGAAATTGATGGCGATAATACATTTAGAGCAACAATTGGTGCATCACTAAAATTAGCAATTATTGTATTGAATGCCGATTTTAGTTTATCATCACAGCCGATAGCAACCGCCGGCTTGACATTTGCATTTTAATTTAAGGAGAAACAATGAAAAAATATTTAAATATCTTACTATTCCTCATTATAGCCATCTCATTTACCATTATAAATATTGGATGTGATGAGTTCAATAATTTTCCGGTAAATATTCCGATCTCTAAACAGATAGATGCTACCGGGTCAAATAACAATATTTTCGGAACCGGTGATTATTGTATTGATCAAGAATCTAAAACTTTTCAAGATTTCAGGGAAAAAACTAAAAGTTTAACTTTTATTCAAGCTGCCTACAGAACAAAATCAGTAACAGCAAACGGGATAGCTGCTCCCAATTTAAATGGCGATATTGTAATCACTGTTAGAAAAGAAAATACAGATCTATTATTTACAGTAACAATTCCAAATACTAATCCATCTGATTATATCAATAAAGCATTCGTTTTGTCGTTAAATCAAAATCAAATACAGTTAATGAATACTTATTTTGGAAGTTTGCAGAATACATGCTTTAATGCAACTATCGAAGTTAAAAACATAACAGGTGGAACGCCGACTTACGAAGTTAAAGGTATAATTGATATGGTTTTTGAAGCTGATACGGAATTGTAATTAAAATTTAATTTACTATTTAATTGTAAAGACTGTCTTGATAGAATTTGAGACAGTCTTTGCGTTTTAAATCAAATTTCAGAATTTTATTATTTTATATTTAATTCTATAGATATCGGATTTACCTCTTGAAATAGAGCCAATCCTTGTCGAATAATAAATATATGAACTATCGGCCGGATTGATTGAGGCTCCAAAATTAAATTTGCCAGGAATATTCATTCTTTCCTCAACCTTAGAGGGGAAGGAATAGGAGCCATTTTCCAAAAAACTAATATATAAATTGCCTACATATTGATCGACTCTTCTAGTAAATACAATTGTTTTATTATCCTGTAAAAATATTGGGTACAATTCATCATTATCAGAATTAAGGATGTCAATACTTTGCGGCGGTCCCCAATTATTTGAAACAGCTTTACTTAAAAAGATATCATGTCTTCCTCGTCCGCCTAAACCATCGGAAGAAAAAAGAAGCATTTTACCATCTGGAGATATTGAGGGGCAATCTTCATTACCAGACGTATTAAAATCTCTTCCCATATTAACTGGGTTACCAAATATTTTTCTTGTAGAATCATAAACAACATAATAAATATCATCACCGCCATATCCGCCATCTCGATTTGAAAGAAAGTATACTTTTTTATCGTCTGGCGCGAAGTATGGATCGAATTCATCTGCCGTAGTATTGAATGAAACTGGTTTCGGCTTATCCCATTCTTTGCCGGTCTTAATAGACATCCAAATATCACATCCGCCTATTCCATTATCATAAGCAATCGCACCCCAAAGAGCGGTTCTTCCATTTTTTGTAAAGGTGATTCTAACTTCTGATTTATCAGTGCTGATCGTATCCGGTGCGATTAATTCAGGTTTGCTTTCAAAAGTTATGGTTTGTGAAAAGGTAGTTGTAAATAAAATTATTAAAAAAGATAACACTGTCTTCATAAAAAATTAACTCAATAAATTGTTTTGGAAAAAGATATTATAACATAGTAATAAAATATTTTATTAAACATGTATTTTTTTAATACCTCAATCTACTTCTCTCATATTTCGTAGTAATCTTGAAGAATACAAATATAAATCACTGAAGAAAAATATTCATTATAAAGCGGGCAAAATTATAAATCGATCTCGGTTCAAATCTTAAAATTTAGATTTCGCTATAAATTAAGATTGTCTATCGCATAAATACTATTACTGTTTAATGCTGCACAAAACCAACAACAGTTGTTTTAACAGTTTCCAAAATTCCCTTTGCGAAAGTATCTAGTTTCTTTTTAGCCATTCCTTTTTGCTTTAACGCATCCATAACTGCCAAATCTTTTCTTCCCAATAGAAGCCATTCAAAATCGTCTTTTGTTATTTTCCCTTGAGCCAACAATTCTGACCAGCGTTTTAAATCATCTTTGGATTTATCAAGAAAATCTTTGCCGTCATTTATTGCTTCATCTTTGAAATCGCTCCAGTTATCTTCAGAATATTTGATTATGTTGCTTTTTAATTCGCTCCAAATTTCGTCAAAAGAAGCCATCTTGTCTCCTTAAATTTTAATATTTATTTTTTACTGTTCTCAAGCTGTACTATTTCATCAAAGGCATTCCCGACTAGATCTTTAGCCTGAATAACGAATGATTGGCCAAGCTGGCCCTGCGATTTCCACCTGGAGAGAAAGCCGCCTAATAAATTCCCATCCGGTTTTATTAGCACTTCCCATTGTTTAGTGGTTTCCTCGTTATTGTTTCTGCTCTTTGAATATTGATATGCTTCATCTAATCTTTTTCTCAAGTCATCTATCTGCGGAGTTAAATCAGAATACGGATTTGTAGCATTACCCATTAGCGAGAGTGCCATAGTCTTTAATGAGTTGGCTTGATCGATAGTAGTTTGATCAAAGCTGCTTAATGAAGAACAGCTTAAAAGGAGAAAAGATAGAAATAAAATGTACGCGAACCTTTGAAAATAAAATTTCATAGATACCTCCATTTATTTAATTGAACCAGTGCAAGAATAGCTTTTATAATAATAACAAAATGAGGAGAGATAGAGTTTTTATCTCAATCAATTCTACAAAGGATTACACTAAAAGATGATTGGTTTAATTTAATCTTTAAAAGTTTTGAATACAATAAAAATATTTTGACTTTTTATTGTTCTATTACCCTTTCAACTCTACGGTCAGGAACTATCCACATAATTGCGACAGAAGCATAAATTCCGAAGCCAATCCATGGATTTACAAATGTTAAAGCTATGGCAACAATATAAATTATTACTGAAATCTTTCCCTTAAAATCATTCCCAAGCGCTTCTGCTAGTTTTGAATCGCTTCCGTTAAGATGTAATAGGTTTCTTGCCAAAATAAAATATGCGATCGCAGCCATTAATAAAACAAACCCATATAATGCCACCGGTAAAGAAGCAAAATAATTTTCTCCCATCCAGCCAGTTACAAATGGAAGCAGCGATAACCAAAAAAGTAAGTATAAATTTGCCCAAAGAATTTTTCCGTCTACTTTTGAAACTAAATGCATCATGTGATGATGGTTGCTCCAATAAATTCCGATATGTAAGAAGCTGAGTACATAACTTAGTAAGACCGGCAGCAATGGATTTAGAACAGAAATATCATCTCCTTTTGGCATTTTTAATTCTAGTACCATTATGGTTATGATGATCGCAATAACCCCATCGCTGAATGCTTCTAATCTGTTTTTGCTCATAGAATTTATTATAATTTATTTTATGAAAGGGGACAACAATACTGAATTAAAAATAATCTGCGGATAATTTAATACAATTAATTTTAATGATGCAACAAGAAGCCCGATTTTATTTGCCTGGTTTTAAAGTTATCTTTACAAAAAAAATATAATAAAATTGAAAGAATCAGCCTTATATATTCATATTCCTTTTTGTGATCACAAGTGCATTTACTGTGATTTTTATTCGATTATTACCGAAGATAACATCCAACCATTTTTGAATTCTGTTAAAAAGGAAATTGAATATTATTCGGAATATTATTCACATAATAGAATTTTTACTTCAATATTTTTTGGAGGGGGAACGCCATCTTTGATGAAACCCAAATATCTGGGAGAAATAATTAATTTATTAAGAACAAGTTATAGTGTTAGTGATGATGCAGAAATTACAATGGAAACTAATCCGGGAACGGTTGATAAGAATAAATTAACTGATTTTCTTCAGATAGGGATTAACAGAATTAGTATTGGAGTGCAGTCGTTTAACAATGAGGAGTTAAATTTCTTAACCAGGATTCATGACAAACAAACTGCTGTTGATACCATAAATAGTGTTTATGAAATTGGATTTAAAAATATAAGTCTTGATTTGATTTTTAATTTACCCGGGCAGTCAAAAGATAAATGGAAACATAATTTAGAAACAGCTGTTTCACTTCCAATAAATCATATATCTACTTATAGTCTCATTCTTGAAAGAGGAACTATTTTAAATAAAATGGTTCTTGACGGAAAAGTTAAAATTCAAAATGAAGACTACGATGCAGATTTGTACGAATTAACAATTGATTATTTGCTTTCAAAAAATTTTTATCAGTATGAAGTTTCAAATT
>CAZRMA010000270.1:0-5729 GCA_964600655.1 uncultured Ignavibacteriaceae bacterium | reverse complement strand
ATCGTTTCTATATCCTGCATAGACAACTCCCATACCTCCAAAACCGGCTTCACTATCAATTATATATTTCCCTATTTGCTTGCCGATAAACGGATCGGTTAGAATCTCTGATGTTTCTGCAGTTAGCTCAAGCGGTTTTTCTAAAAAGTCATCATTATTGTTGAAAGATTTTAGTAAAGACAAAACCTCATTCTTAAGTTCTTGATCATCCTTGCACATTTCATTAAGGAATTTTTCCTGTTCAGAGATATTCATCTCTAATGCCAGGTCGAACAGTTCTTGTGTCTTTGAAAATCTTTGCTTATCCAAAAATGATTATCCTTTTCCCGATTAATTGGTACTCATTTCTCTATATAACCAGGCTTTTGCGAAATTCCAGCCGCGCTTAGCGGTGGATTCAGATATGTTTAACACCTCAGCCGTTTCTTCAAAAGTGAGTCCGGAGAAATATCTTAATTCTACAATTTTACTTGATCTTTCTTCCACAGATTCAAGTCTTTTTAATGCTTCATCTAAAGCCAAAATCTTTTCATTACTATTTTCTGAAATCTCATAAACCTCATCGAGTGAGATATTTGCTTTACCCTCACCGCGTTTTAATGATTTTTTCTTTCTGGCATAATCGACAAGAACTTGTCTCATAGAGTGAGCTGCTATTCCAAAAAAATGTGCTTTATTTTGCCAAGAAAGATTTTGGCCACCCATTAATTTTATGTATGCTTCATGAACAAGTTCTGTTGTTTGCAATGTATGATTGTGGTATTCATCGCGAAGATATCTAGAAGAAATTTTTCTTAATTCATTGTAAATCTGTGGCAGCAGGAGACTTAAAGCAGTTTTGTCGCCATCGCTATATTTCATTAGTAGTTGTGTTAATTCGGAGTTTGGTTCGGGCATAATAATCTGATAAAAAGCTATTTATTATTATTGATTGAATAGTTTATTAAAGCTAAAATTTTTTCATTTAATTAGCAAGGAATAATGAAATTTAAGAATCATTATACATAGAAAATTGCTAAAAAGGATTTTGCTTGATATTTTGAATTAAACCTTTCTTTGGCAGTTAAGCAAAATTTGATGTAAATTTGTAAACATTTTTAAGTAAATATTGTTAAAATTTAATGCGAAATTTTGTTGAAGTTTGATTTATTAGGTAAAGATCCCAATTCAAAAGCAAGAGCAGGAATTTTTGAAACAGAACATGGCAACGTTGAAACTCCGATATTCATGCCGGTTGGGACTCAAGGGACAGTTAAAGCTGTAAATCAATTTTTTCTAGAGAGCGACATAAAAGCCCAAATTGTTCTTTCAAATACTTATCATCTTTATTTGAGGCCCGGAACCGAAATTCTGGAAAAAGCAGGCGGCCTTCATAAATTTATGAATTGGAACAAACCAATTTTAACCGACAGCGGAGGATATCAGGTTTTTAGTTTATCTGAATTACGAAAGTTAAAATCAGACGGAGTTGAATTCCGTTCTCATCTTGACGGCAGCAAACATTTTTTCACTCCAAAAAAAGTTATTGAAATTCAACGGGGTATTGGCTCGGATATTATGATGGTCTTGGATGAATGCACACCATATCCTTGTGATTATGACTATGCTATTAAATCAACAGAATTGACTTCAAATTGGGCAATACTAAATAAAGAAGCTTTTGAAAATACTAGTCCTTTATATGGTCATGATCAATTTCAGTTTGGAATAATTCAAGGAAGTGTTTATAAAGATTTGCGTGAACGATCCGCAAATGATTTGGTGAAAATAAATTTTGATGGTTACGCAATTGGAGGATTGGCGGTCGGCGAACCAACTGAAATGATGTATGAATTGGTTAATTTCACAACTGATTTTATGCCTGAAAATAAACCAAGATATTTAATGGGAGTCGGAAGGCCGGAAAATATTTTGGAAGCAATTGAAAGAGGAGTCGATATGTTTGATTGCGTTATGCCGACAAGAAATGCGCGCAATTCAAATTTATTTACTTCGAACGGCGTTTTATCAATGCGCAACGCAAAGTATAAAGATGATTTTTCAACTATTGATGAAATTTGCGATTGTTATACTTGTAAAAATTTTTCAAAAGCATATTTGAGACATTTATTTATTGCAGGTGAAATATTAGCTTTAGAATTAGCAAGCATTCATAATCTTCATTTTTATTTAAATTTGGTGAAGGAAGCAAGGATGCATATTCTTAATGGTTCTTTTAAAGAATGGAAAAATAATTTAATTAAAAAGATATCTTTTAATGGAAAAAATAATAAGGAGGAATAATTGTTAGAATTATTAGCAATGGCCCCACAGTCTGGTGAAGGCGGCGGCGGCGGAATGGTTAGCACTATAATAATGTTTGGTGCTATATTTTTAATTTTTTATTTCATGATCATCAGGCCCCAGCAAAAACGCGCTAAGGAAAGAGATAAAATGCTGGCGAACATTCAAAAAGGCGACAAAGTTGTTACCAGCGGTGGTGTTCATGGTACCATTTCAGGTATTGACGAAAAGACCGTTTTATTAGATGTTGGTGATAAAGTAAAATTAAAAGTAGAAAGAAGCGCAGTTACAACCGTAATTAGTACTAAAGAAAATTCGTGATGAATTAACTGTCATTGAGAATTTTATTTTTCTTTTTAATCTAAATAAGTAGAAATATTCTTTTTGACAGTTTCAAAAATAAAATTGAAATGATTTTAGAGAATAAAAATTGTTCTATTTTTAAAATCAAAATATTTATTTGAAAACAAATGGGGTTTAAAATGTTTTGCTCAGTTGAAGAAGCGATAGTAGAAATTAAGAATGGCAAAGTAATTATTGTCGTTGATGATGAAGATCGGGAGAACGAAGGTGACTTTATTTGTGCCGCAGAATATATTACTCCGGACATAGTAAACTTCATGGTCACACACGGAAGAGGAATGCTTTGTGTAGCATTAAATGGCGAAAGGCTTGATCAATTGGGACTTCCGTTAATGGTTGACTCAAGCTCTGCATTGCATGGAACTCAGTTCACTGTTACAGTTGATGCCATTGAAGGAACTACGACCGGGATTTCAGCTGCCGACCGTGCATTGACAATTAAAAAAATAATAGATAGAAATTCCAAAGCATCTGATTTTGCTCGTCCAGGACACATCTTTCCTTTACGTGCATTTGATGAAGGAGTTTTACGGCGAGCGGGTCACACTGAAGCTGCTGTTGATCTTTGCCGATTGACAAATTTAAAACCTGCCGGAGTTTTATGCGAGATTTTAAAAGAGAATGGCGAGATGGCCCGTGTGCCTGATTTAATTGACATGGCAGAAAAGTTTAATTTAAAAATTTTAACGGTAAAAGATATAATCCAGTTTCGTTTAAAGAAAGAAAGATTGATAGAAAAAATTACCGAAGCAAATCTTCCTACAACTCACGGTAATTTTCATCTGACTTTATATAAAAATAAGCTAGATAATAAAGAACAAGTTGCTCTTGTAAAAGGTGAAATAAGTTCGGACGAACCTGTTCTAGTCAGAATGCATTCTGAATGTTTAACAGGTGACGTTTTTCATTCTATGCGGTGCGATTGCCATGATCAGCTTAACAGTGCTTTAGAGCAGATAAATGCTGAGGGTAAAGGCGTTGTAGTCTATATGCGGCAGGAGGGAAGAGGTATCGGATTGGAAAATAAAATTAAAGCTTACAAACTTCAGGAAGAAGGAAAAGATACTGTTGAAGCAAATGAAGCTCTCGGCTTTAAACCGGATTTAAGGGATTATGGAATAGGGGCACAAATACTTCTCGATTTAGGCGTGAGAAAAATCAGATTGCTTACTAATAATCCAAAGAAGGTAATTGGATTGAAAGGCTACGGATTAGAAATTGTTGAACGTGTTCCAATTGAAATACCTCCCAATGAAAACAATGAGAGATATCTAAAAACAAAACGTGATAAGATGGGACACATTATATTGCAAGAAAACTAAAGAGACTTTGATAGTCTCTTTTTTTATTTTAAACTTAAAAAAGTGGAGATTTGAATTTTGAAACCCATTTTGTACTTTTCAATTATAATACTATTCATCTGTAGTTCACTTTCCATTTCACAGCAGAAAAAGGTTTACTATGCTAAAATTGAAAGTGAAATTGATTTAGGCATGGCGCCTTATATTAATAGGGTGGTTGATGAAGCTGAAGAAAATAAAGCCGATGCAATAGTATTTCATATCAATACTTTCGGGGGTAGAGTAGATGCTGCGACTCAAATTAAAGATGCAATAATTTCATCCAAGATATTAACAATCGCATTCATTAAAAACAGAGCTATCTCCGCAGGCTCATTTATAGCTTTGTCATGTAAAAAAATTGTTATGGCGCCGGGAAGCAGTATTGGGGCTGCAACCGTTGTTGATCAAACTGGACAAAAACAGAGTGAAAAGTACCAATCATTTATGCGATCGGAAATGCGGAGTGTTGCTGAACAAAATGGAAGAAGAGTTGACATTGCACAAGGAATGGTTGATGAAAGAATAATTGTTGAAGGTTTAGTTGACAGTACGGAATTAATTACGTTAACAACTGATGAAGCTTTGAAATATAAGATAGCAGACACTACTGCTTCAAACTTAGATGAAGTTCTAAGTGAATTTGGATTAAAAAATGCAGATGTGATAACTGTGAATCAAAACTGGGCTGAAGATGTGGTTAAGTTTTTAAATAATTCAGTTGTGTCTTCAATCCTAATTATGCTCGGGTTTTTTGGACTCATTGCCGAAATAAAAACTCCCGGATGGGGTTTACCCGGGACAATGGGAGTGATTTGTTTGGCTTTGTTTTTTGGTTCTTCATATATTCTCCAGCTAGCATCGGGAACAGAAATAATTTTATTTGTTATAGGTATTATTCTTTTAGGCTTGGAAATCTTTGTTATTCCTGGATTTGGGATTGCGGGAATAGGCGGAATCCTTTTGATTCTTGCTTCGATATTTTTGGCACTGCTGGGAAATTTCAAATTTGTTGGTGAGAGTGAAATATCTTCAGCAATTGTCCGTTTAGCGACATCAATTGTTGGAGCTTTAGTGTTAGTTTTTATTTTGGCAAAGTTTCTTCCAAAGTCTTCTGCGTTCAGCAGATTAATTCTTAAAGAAGAAGAGGCAGCAGATAAAGGATTTATTTCCAACCCGATTGCAAGCGAATTGGTTGGACTTGAAGGAATTGCTTTGACAACTTTACGACCAGCTGGAACTGCTGATTTTGATGGGAAAAGAGTAGATGTAGTTACAGAATCTTCATACATCGAGAACGGTAAAAAAATTAAGGTGATGAGAGTTGAAGGCCACAAAGTAATTGTTCGCGAAATTGTTGATAAAACTTAATTTGAAAATCTTATTGTTGAATTGAATAATTAATAGTTTAAATAAAATATGAGGGGAATATGAAAACTCTAGTTGTAATTTTAGTAATTTCATTTTTTATATCGACTCAAATTAATGCTTCTACCCAGAAGAATATTCTTGACGAAAATAATACTAAAATTCTGATCATTCCTTTTAACTCCTTGGGGATTGATACAATATCTTTAAATACCGCTCAAAATTTGTTCAAGTTTGATTTAGCCAATTACTGCAAATGGAAAATTGAAGTTGGTAGTCAAAATTGTGCAGATGAAAATTGTGCTGTTGAACTTGGAAAAGAACAGAATGCGCAAAAGTCTTTCATTTGTAACATGAGTAAACTTGGTGAAAAAA
>CAZRMA010000269.1:0-5750 GCA_964600655.1 uncultured Ignavibacteriaceae bacterium | reverse complement strand
TGTTTTCTATTTCCATTTTTCCGCCTGTTCCGGGATTTATAATTAAAACTTTATTCCCCATAAGTCCCTCCGAGCCAATAATAGCAACCGCATCCTTCTTTATAAACTTACGGGTGCTTTCATCAATTACTATTTCTACTTTAACAGAAGAATCACTAACTATATTGATATTTTTCACAGTCCCTATATTAACACCTGATAACCGTACATTGTTTCCTGCCTGAAGTCCTGCAACATCTTTAAATACGCCGGTTAGGCTAAAGGTACTTCTAAATAATTGCTGCCCCTCACCGATAAAATATATTGCAACAATAAATACGATAATTCCGAGGAAGATAAATATTCCCAGCTTGATTTTACTTGATATATTATTTTTCATTTGTTATTCTCTTATAATTTGTCTAATTCATTATTCGAAAAATGATTTTACCCATGTGTCTGCTGAATTTTGAAGGTCGGTATATGATCCTTCTGCAGCACATATTCCATCTTTAATCACTACGATTCGGTTTGCAGTTAGCCTGGCGCATTCAATATCGTGTGTAATAATGATAGAAGAAGTATTATATTTTTTTTGTACTTCCAGAATGAGTTTGCTAATTTCTTTTGATGTAATAGGATCCAAGCCCGTTGTGGGTTCATCATAAAGCATTATCTCAGGTTTTAAAATTAACGTTCGTGCTAGACCTAACCTCTTGCGCATACCCCCGGAAAGTTCTGAAGGCATCTTATTAATAGTTTCAGAAAGTCCTACATTTTCCAAAGCTTCTTTTACCAGCAATTTCATTTTATCTTTCTTTAACGAACCTTTTTGTCTTCTAAGAGGGAATTCAAGATTTTCTCTTACGGTCATGGAATCATACAAAGCACCGCTTTGAAAAAGGAAACCTATCTTCTCTCGTACTTCAACCAGTTCATCATTATCTAGCTCAGAAATATTATTGCCAAGTATAACAAGCTTCCCCTCATCGATATCAACCAATCCTACAATACATTTTATAAGAACTGATTTCCCTGTCCCGGATTTTCCAAGTACAACGAGATTTTCTCCTTTATGGATCACCAAATTAATATCTCTGAGAACATGATTATTTCCAAAAGATTTTTTCAGGTGTTCCATCTTAACAACAAAACCATTTTGTTTTTTATCGTTTTCAGTTATTATTAAATCTTCATTATCTGTCATTCTTATCATTGCCCGATTTAGTTATGAAGTAAACTCGTAATTTGCACTGCTATCATATCTATTATAAAAACCATTAAAGATGCAAATACAACGGCTGAGTTAGCGGCTTTCCCAACTCCTTCAGTTCCCTTATCTGAATAAAAACCTTTGTAACTTCCGATTAGCCCAATAGCAAATCCGAAGAAAAATGTTTTGATGATAGCAGGGAATAGATCATTAAATTCAAGACTTTGAAATATCTGCGAAAAAAAGAAGTAAACACTTACATTTCCTTTTATATTAACGCCGACAAATGACCCTAACAAACCAATACCATCTGAAAAAATTACTAATAAAGGAAGCATCAGCATTGCAGCAAGTACTCTTGTGACAACAAGATATTTAAATGGATTGGTATGAGAAACTTGCATTGCATCAATTTGTTCGGTTGTATTCATTGATGCCAACTCTGCCCCTATTCCCGATCCAACTTTTCCGGCAAAGATTAACGCAGTTATAACCGGCCCTATTTCCCGTATAATTGAAACTGCAACCATAGCAGGCAGCCATGATTCCGCTCCAAACTTTGCCAATGTTGGTCTTGACTGAATAGTAAGGACAAGCCCTATTATAAATCCTGTAACAGCTACTAAAGGAAGCGATTTGTAACCTATTAGGAAAGATTGTTTAAGCAGCTCATTAAATTCATACGGCGGTTTGAATACCTCTTTAAAAAAATGCCAGGTAAAAATCGTAATTGAAGCTATCTCCAAAAAGAATTTTTTAAATACTGAAACATAAATTATTTCGGAAAAATGTTCAGTGTCGATCTCTGCTTCGGGATTTTCATTAGTGTGCTTTGGCAAAATTATTTTTTCCATTTTATTGCTGTTATTAAATATCTAATTTTATTTAACTTAAGTTTTAAACTGTGCTCAAAGTGATTTAGAATCTAAAAACAAAAGAGAAACTACTTTATTTTCAATTTTTCCTTTCATGCATTCGTCAGACTAGGTTAATCTTTTTTGGGGAACATGTTATTGAGAGCATTTTCAACACTATCTAAATTATTTTTAAACTCTTGTTTGAATTCTTGCCAATTAATTTTTCCATCATACCTATAACTATTTATCATTTTCTTGAGTTCGATATTTTTTTGTTCTAACGTCAGCACTTTATTTGCATATTTAGATTTGAATTTTGCGCTCGTCTTTTGAATCTCCTCATTGAAATCATTAATCCTTTTTTCGTTAGCACTAATTTTTAATTCGGCTTCGTATTTGAATTGCTGCCATTCTATATCATATTGTCCCTGCTCATCTTTTAAATCTTGTGCAGCCAGTTTAACATCTTCTTTATCATTATTTGTATAATCTTGATTTTTGTTACAATCTGTTAAAAATGATCCCGCAAATAACACTATAATTACAAAGATGAAATGTTTTGTTTTCATGATTATCCTTGTGGGATTATTAAAGTTTTTTATACCCGGGATTACCCGCAACTCATACTAAATATTACATTTAGTTTATGGAACACAGTAAAATGATAGAAAAAAGTTTAGAATTGTACAATCGAGCAAAGGGATGAAAAAGGGACTAAGACTTTTGGATGAGTAAAATGAGTAATATTCGATTTCTTTATATAAATAAAATATTTTTATAACAAACTAACCATAACTATTACGCCTGAGATAGTTATTAATATTCCTGCAATTTTGTTTAACCATTTCAAACCCACTAAATCTAATTTATTTCTAAAAGACATAGCAATTGAACTAAGTGATAAAAACCATAAACATGAACCGATAAAAACTCCCGCAACAAGAACGGATGCTGAAAAATTTCCAAGATCGCTTCCTAATCCAAGCGCAGCAAAGACCGCAATAAAAACGAAGATGGACAATGGATTAGTAATTGTAATCATAAAAGCTGTGATATATGATCGTAAAATACTGCTGTTATTTAAAGGAATAGCAGGATTAGCGGGAGGTTTGCGATAAGTTTTTACACCCAAGTAAAGAAGAAGTGTCCCCCCGATTAAACGTATTATTATTCTTTGGCTAACAAGAGCATTTGAAATAAATGTAAACCCAAAAGCAGCAACACAGCCATAAAGTAAATCCGCGGTTGCGGCACCTAGTCCAATAATTAATCCACGTAGTCGTCCCTCATTTAACGTTTTACGGATACACATTATGCCAATTGGCCCAATTGGAACTGCTAAAACAAAACCTATAAAGATTCCTTTCAAAAAAATTGTAAGTTCCATAGTTTTATTTTCTAATCATCATAGTTAAATGAAGAATCATACTCTCAAATTCATTTAATAAATTATAATCTATCTGACAAACATCTATTTTAATTAATCTTCGTTTTATTGTTTTTTCATCTTCTTTAAAATTGGCGAAGAAAACTCATCTAACTTTTCTGACCCTAGCAGCACAGCAATCCATTTTGTGCTTTCATTGCTTTCAAACGCAACCTTAATTGTCATCGTAAGTGGTATACAAAGAACTGCGCCAATTAAACCGAGCAAACTGCCCCAAAAAATTAGTGACACGAAAACAACTAATGTAGAGAGTCCAAGATTTCTGCCCATCAACCGCGGTTCAATTATATTTCCAATTATGAAGCCGATGAGTAAATTACCAACTGATACAAGCAGAGCACTTCCCATTCCAAGTTGAACAAGTGCCATAAGGGCCGGAGGAATAGCGGCAATTATCGCCCCGATATTAGGTATATAATGAAGAAGAAATGCAAGGAAACCCCATAGTATGGGAAATTGCACACCTAGTATTTTCATCCACAGAGCAATTAAAATTCCCGCAGCAAGATTAATCAACGTTTTGATAATCATATAACGTTTCATATCAACAACAAAATTTGTAAACCGCGGGAATACCCGTTCAGGATCTCCGAGAATAGCCCGGAGTTTTTTAGGAAAACTTGAAACCTCAAGCAAGATAAAAGTCACTGTAAGAAGGATAAGAATAAGATCGGAAATTACTGAACTCAATCCCGTCAGTATACCTGCAGTAAAATTCATTACTGCTTCTGGATTAATATAATCTAGTAAAATTTTTTGTGTGCCTGAAAAACCCTTACTTCTCAAAAATACGCTCAATTCTAGTGCTTGTTCTCGAATACTAGATTGCAATTGAGGGAGTTCATTTGAAAAATTACTGATGGATGTGACAATTTGTGCCCCTATCAGAAATAAAACAATCATCATTCCAGCCATAACAATCAGCACAGCAATTGCTGATGGGATACCCTTTCTTTTTAACCAGAGTAATGGTGTCGTTCCAAGTAAAGCAAGAAAAATTGATACAAGAAGGAGTACAACAACTGGTTGTGCAAAATAGATGCCCGCAGTAATAATTACAAATGCTGCTGTACTGATAAGTGTGCGCATTCCTCGTGAAAGATTATTTTGTTCAATCATATTTTTACGCGATCATAATTCTTAAAATTAGAAATCATTGTACCTGCAGAACAAAATGAAAATCACAAACCGATAAATTATTTAAATGTTCAGACAATACTTCAGTAAAGTCTATCTATAAATATGAGATATATTTTATAAATTTTTTGGTATATCAAAGATTCTTAAAGTACGCGCCTTCCACTAATTACTCTTAATAGTATCATTATGATTGCAATTACAAGCAGAACATGGATAACTCCACCCATAGTGTATGAAGTGAGTAATCCTAAAAGCCATAAAACTACTAGTACAACAGCGATTGTGTATAACATTTAAAGTTTCCTTTACATTCAATTGTTTATGTTTAATTTATAAGTTAAAGTATGAATAGAAATGAATTGTAACAATCGGGCATAAGGATGGTAAAAGAACTAATCCTTTGTGTTGATGGAAATGATTTATAAACAAAATTTGTGAGAATGAATAAAACTCGATTCATCTTAACTATAGTATTAACTGAGTTAAAATTCTAAACTCATAATTTAGTTTAAATCTCGCTTGAAACTTTTCTGAAATGAAAGCCATAAATTGTAAACAAGATTGCCAGAGAAAATAATTGCGGTTTTCTGAAAAGTGACCAGAAAAATAATTTCCAATAATATATTCTTTCTTCACCAATAACTCCTAATCTAAATATTGACCTGAACAGGGCAAGAATATAATTGGGATTTAAATGAAATACTTTTTTCTTTTTAGGCTCGTAATCTTTCATAAAATTCATAACGCGTTCATAGTAATACTTGGGAGAATAAATTTTATCAAGAACTTGTTTATAACCAGTTAGTAATTTTTCGATACTCATTACAGGGGTAAAATTTGTTGAAAAATCCGTATTATTCCCGGAAAAACTTTTTAACATTCTTCCTTCTGCCTCAAGTCTTTTCTGCAGCTTCGTGCCTTCAGGGGCATTCAATAAGCCAACCATTGCAGTTACTATCCCGCTTTCCTGAATAAATTCTGTAAGGTTCTCAAAAATTGAAGGCGGATCATTATCAAAGCCAACAATAAATCCTCCTTGAACTTCAAGCCCTGCGTTCTGAATTATTTTTACACTTTCAATTAAATCGCGGTTTCTGTTTTGACTTTTATTGCA
>CAZRMA010000268.1:0-5791 GCA_964600655.1 uncultured Ignavibacteriaceae bacterium | reverse complement strand
GTAGACTTTATTTCATCTTCAACATCCTTTAATGATTTTTTAAATTCACGCATACCTTTGCCCAAACCTTGAGCGAGTTCCGGAATTTTTTTAGCACCGAATAAAATTAAAATTACCAGTAGAATAAGTATTATTTCGCCGGTTCCTAAATTCCCAAACATAATTTCACCTTTTAGTTAAATATATTATTTACGATTGCATTAAATATTAATGAACCGTCCGTTTTTCCCAATAATGGATCACAAGCTCTTTCAGGGTGGGGCATCATTCCCAATACATTTCCTTTTTTATTCAAAA
Source organism: uncultured Ignavibacteriaceae bacterium (assembly GCA_964600655.1). Lineage (GTDB taxonomy): Bacteria > Bacteroidota > Ignavibacteria > Ignavibacteriales > Ignavibacteriaceae > CAVSWT01. The sequence goes on along the minus strand of CAZRMA010000268.1, from coordinate 5,494 downwards.
TGCCTGCAATTCCATTTATTGATCCATTTGGATTTGCCTCGTCATCAATCTTTCCATTTGATGAAGAATATCTAAAAGCAATTTGATTGTGATCGATCAAAGATTTCAAAGTATTTTCATCAGCAAAATAATTCCCTTCACCATGCGCAACAGGAACTCTTAATATTTTGTTCGGATCAATTCCATTTGTGAAGGCAGAATTCCTATTTTCAATTGTAAGATAGACATCTTTACATACAAATTGAAGCGATTTATTTTTCAACATAACACCTGGCAGAAGTTCAGCCTCAAGCAATATTTGAAACCCATTACAAATTCCAATTACATGGCCGCCTTTTTCAGCAAAATCTATAATTGAATTCATGATAGGAGAGAAGCGTGCAATTGCACCGGTTCTTAAATAATCGCCATAAGAAAATCCGCCGGGCAAAACAATTACATCTGAGTTTTGCAAATCGGTATCTTTATGCCAAAGAAAATTAACTTCATACCCATGAATTTTTTTCAGTGCGTAATAAGCATCATGATCGCAATTAGAACCTGGAAATACTACGACCCCGAACCTAGCATTACTCATATCTTTTCCAAAGAGAATTCATAATCTTCCATTATAGGATTTGCAAGAAGCTTGTTGCAATAACTATCAACTTCTTTTTCAGCATCACTTTGGTTATCAGTATCAACAGTAAATTCTATAAATTTGCCGATGCGTGTTTCTTTTATATTTTTTATTCCAAGATGAGCTGCACCTTTTTCAACAGCTTGCCCTTGGGGATCTAAAATAGATGGCCTTCTTTTAATAATTACTTTTGCTTTATACAAAATTAATTCCTGATTTTTAAGTGATAAAATGGGAAAGAGAAATTACTTTTTCTTAAAATATCTGATAAAAATATGCCTAAAAATACCAAATAGAATTATGAAAACAAATATGTAAAATAGTGCTTTACCTTTTGTATACACCAGTAAGACAACTGCTGTTAAGACGAAAGCGATGTGAAAAGGTTTCTTTTTAATTTCAGTAACGGTGAATTTGGGAAGCGTATCATATTTAATTCTTGAGACCATTAAAAATGATAATACTAAAACAAGCGGTATTATATAACTTGAATATGGTTCAGAAAACCCGGTTGGCTTTTCATAATAAGTTATTAGGAAACTTGAGACGGTAATTGCCGAAGCTGGAATGGGAAGTCCCTTAAAATATTCTTTATCAAACCCAATAAGTTGAATATTGAAGCGGGCAAGCCTAAATCCGCCTGCAATCATTAATAAAGAACTAATGATAATTCCGATAGTTTCAAATTGATAAAGATAAGCACTATAAATTAAAAACGAAGGTGCAACTCCAAAACTTACAATATCCGAAAGAGAATCAAGTTCAACACCAAGTTCGCTGCTTGATTTGGTTAATCGTGCCATTAATCCATCGAGCATGTCAAAAACCGATGCAGTAATAATAAACCAGGCAGCTCTATTGTAATCACCTTGATCTGCATTTACGATTGAAAGAAAACCGCAGAACATATTCATTGTCGTAAAAAGATTGGGTATAATGGAAGGTGTTATTCTTATTCGGTTGTTCATTTCATTTTACATGTTCAAAAAGAATTGTTTCACCGGCGGTTACATGATCATCTTTCTTAACTGTTTTTTTCCAGCCGGATGAAGCTGGTACAACAACATCAACTCTGCTTCCAAATTTAATCATTCCAAATCGTTCTCCCATTTTTACAGAATCACCAATGCTAATTTCATAAATAATTCTTCTTGCTACAAATCCGGCTACTTGAGTAAAAAAAACTTTACCGAATTTACCTGTAATCCCAAATTCGCATCTTTCATTCACATCGGAAGCCTTATCATTAAAAGCAGTTATAAATTTTCCAGGAAAGTATTTTAAATATTCAACTTTTCCGTCAATTGGAATCCTATTTACATGCACATCTAAGGGCGACATAAAAATTGAAATTTGTAGAGCTTTCTCATTTATGTATTTATTGTCTTCAACTTCTTTTATAAATAAGACTCTTCCATCAGCAGGAGATACAATTACATTATCTTTACCGGGAGTAGTTCTATCCGGATCGCGAAAAAAATTTAACGTAAGCAGTAGAAATGCTATGGAAATAATTATCAGGAATGATTTTAAATAAACATTTTGAAAAAAGAAGCTTATGGAAATCAAAATGAATACAATAACCGCGGCAACCCCAAGAGTAAAATATCCGTATTTTGTAAACATTTTTACGAGCTCATTATATTATGAAGCAAGTCCGTATATTTTTTTATTTCCGGGGCCGTGGTTAGTTTGTAAGGATTACTCCATTTTTTATCTTCTTCAACAGGCAAGATTTTTAAACTGCGGGGAGTAAAATCATCAACTAAATAAATTCTATTATCTTGTTTGCCAAAAGTACAAGAGACTTCTGCCAAAATTGTATTTCTTCTTTCGAAGAATGATTTTAAAACTGCGTTCACTTTTGAGCAAATTCTGTTTATTAGTTTTAGATCTTCAACAGAGCAAAGATTAAATGTGACTAAATGACTTTCAGAAACTAATGAATCTTTTCCGTCACCAACATGAAATTCAAAAATAGGAAAACTTAAATTTTCATTTTCTTTCTTCCCGAAAATTTTAGCAGTTCTTTTATCCACGGTATTTAAAATTTTCACACTAAATAATAACCTCTCATGTTTTAAGAACTTAAGAGTGTTTTTATTTTCAGTTTTTACGAAAGCAGTGGGGATGTGATATCCTTTTAAATAATCGAAGAAAAATGAATTAAGGTGTGCAAATTTTTCACCAAGATTTTTGCTTTTTATTTTTACAGAACCATTTGAATGAAAATGATCTGAATATTCTAAATTAATAAAATCTTCCCGGTCAATTGTGACTGGTTCCATTTTATTTAATTCCTCAAAAAGTGTGCGATTGTTATTAAATTTTACTGACAAAATTACCTACTATTATTTTTAGGGGAGAAATTATGAAATTTCAATGTATAAAGTCAATTGATTATATTATATTTGGTCAAAAAAATATATATAATTCTTATTTTTTACTAAAATAATATCTTTTGGAGGAGTTTGATGAAAGGCGGAATGCAAGGAATGCTTAAGCAGGTTCAGAAAATGCAGGCTGAAATGCAGAAAGTCCAAGGTGAATTGGGCAATATCACAGTTTCTGAAGAAGCTGGCGGTGGAATGATAAAGGCAACTGCTAACGGAAATAAGGAAATAATTAGTGTAGAAATTGACCCGCAAGTCATAAATAAAGATGAGAAAGAAATTTTAGAAGATTTAGTTGTTGCTGCAGTTAATAAAGCAATCCAATCTGCAAATAAGCTTGCCGAAGAAGAACTTGCTAAAGTTACAAAAGGAATGATTCCTCCAGGTTTAAACATTCCGGGACTCTAAACTTGCAAATAGCTGAACCTCTTCAAACAGCAATAGAAGAACTTAGCAAATTACCAAGCATTGGCAGAAAAACAGCACAAAGACTGGCTTTGTACATTTTAAAAAGTGATGAAAATTCAGTTGAAAGTTTAGTACAGGCTATCAAAGAATTAAAAACAAAGCTTAGATTTTGTGAAAGATGTTATAACATTGCAGTCGATAATCTTTGTGAGGTTTGTAAAAGCCATAAACGGGATTCGTCATTAATTTGTGTGGTTGAGGAAGCAAGCGATGTAATCGCTATCGAAAAATCACATGAGTTTAGTGGGCTTTATCATGTCTTAGGCGGCGTACTATCTCCTTTATCAGGAATAAATCCGGAATCTTTGAAAATAAAACAACTTATAAAAAGATTTGAGACGGAAGATATTGCTGAAATCATTCTTGCACTTAATCCTGATACGGAAGGTGAAACTACAGCATTATATCTTGCGAAACTAATCAAACCTTTAGGAATCAAAGTTACAAGACTTGCAAGCGGACTCCCGATTGGAGGCGATTTGGAATTTGCTGATGAAGCCACGATTGGAAGAGCTGTTCTAAGAAGAATTTCAATTTAGATTTTATTTCCCATGGCTGAATGGTTTGAAGACTGGTTTAATACAGAAGAATATCTTGATGTTTATAGTCATCGAAATGAGAACGATGCTAAAAATCTTATCGATTTAATTTTATCCAAAGTAAATATTTCCCCTAAAAGTAGAGTGCTGGATATGGCTTGCGGTGCCGGACGCCATTCAATAATTTTCGCCCAATTAGGATATAAAGTAACCGCTGTTGATTTAAGCGAGAGATTAATTAAAGTTGCTAAAAAAACTGCGGATGAAATAAATGTGAAAGTAGATTTTATTGAATCTGATTTACGCCGGTTTGCAGTAAACGAAGAATTTGATTTAGTAGTTAATCTTTTCACCAGTTTCGGTTATCTTGAAAGAGATAGCGAAAATTTTAAAATCTTAAGTACAGCGTTTAATCACCTAAAAGAAGGTGGATTTTTCATCTTTGATTTTTTTAATCAAGGATATGTTGAAAAAAATTTAATTAAAAAAACGGTTGACATTATTCCAGGCGGACTGATAACTCAGGAAAGAAGAATTGAAAACGGCAGAATAAAAAAATTCATTACCATAAATAAATATGATGTTGAACAAAAATTTTTTGAATCGGTTAGAATGTTTAAGCCGGAAGAGTTAACTTCTGCAATGGTTTCAAGAGGATTTAGTGTAAAAGAGCTGCTTGGTGATTTTGAAGGAAATCCTTTTAATTTTTCCACATCACCAAGAGTAATAATTATAGCCCAAAAATGAAATACCTCATAAAAATAATTTTAATATTTCAGTTACTTCTCTTTGGATGTGATTTTTTTGGTACTAGAAAAGCTGAGATACCAACTTCGCCAGGCAGTATTTATCAGCCTGCCACCACTCCTGATATTTTAATCAGCAACTTTCGGAATTCTCTAGCAGATAATAATGTTGTCAATTATTTAATCTGCTTAGCTGATTCTAATTTTACGAGCAGAAAATTTCATTTTTCACCTTCAGCCAGTGCAGTTTCACAGTTCCCTTCATTAACCGATGATTGGGACCTTAAGCATGAAGAACAATATTTTAATAACCTCGTAAGTAAGGTATTGAATAACGCTACCATAAGCTTAAATTTTGATAATATTAATTCCAGCCAGTTTAGTGACAGCTTAATTTATTCAGCAAGCTATACATTAACAGTACCTCTTACAGATCAAACCATCCCTGAAAATTATCAAGGTGATTTAAAATTTACTATGATAAGAGATGCACGTTCGGTTTGGGTTATATATAATTGGCAGGATACAAAGAACAGTGATGTACCAAGCTGGAGTGAACTTAAAGGAAGATTTTATTAAAACATGTCTGGATTCTCACAACATAGAATAAATGTCATTTCGAACGATTCTTTGAGAGAGAAATCTTCTTCAAATAATAGATTTCTCCCTTCGGTCGAAATGACAGTAAGAAAAAAATATCGTGAATTTAAACCTTTATTTAAATATTTT
>CAZRMA010000267.1:0-5794 GCA_964600655.1 uncultured Ignavibacteriaceae bacterium | reverse complement strand
CTAATATACTCGACATGAATAAAAGAAACAATTATCTAATACGGCTGATCGTAATTATGAAGTGGAAGATATTTTTAAAATTATTTTTTATTTGGATGAAAACTGAAATATATGTTTTTAATTCTTCATCTTTTATGCCATTGCATAATTTTAAAAAATATTATAGAATTGCAATTTTTAAAGTTAAAATAATTTATTTCTTAAAACATTTTTTAAAAGATTTATTCGAGAAGATTTAGATCAATTCAGTATGGTTTATTCTCTTAGGAAGCTTTTACCTTTTAATGCATTCGGAATAGAAAAAAATTCTCCTGCAGTTTTTGCTGCATCAGAAAATGTGCTTCTGATTCCTAGGTTTTTACTATCTTTATTTTTCCTATAAAACAAAAGTGGGACATATTCCCTGCTATGATCGGTGCTTGGGGTTGTGGGGTCATTTCCATGATCGGCAGTTATCAACAAAGCATCGGAATCATCCAGATTTGACAAAAATTCCGGTAGAAAATCATCAAATTCTTTTAATGCTTGGGCAAAACCTTGAGGATCATTTCGATGGCCATAATAAACATCGAAATCAACTAAATTAGTAAAGATAAAACTGTTAGAATTTTTTCTGGAATATTCTAATAATTTCTGGCACCCTACTTTATTTGATTTTGTTTTTTCTTGAACATCAATTCCCTGGTAATTAAAAAGATCATTTACTTTACCGATGGCAACTGTAGTAATTTTATTTTTTTGTAAAATATTAAGAATAGTGTCTGAGGGAGGATTCATTGAAAAGTCTTTTCTGTTGGTGGTCCTTGTGTAGTTACCGGAAGATCCGACAAATGGACGTGCAATAACTCTTCCAACTTTCAATGGTTCAACTAAAACTTTATTTCTTGTTTTTTCACAAATTTCATACAACTTTTCTAATGGAATTACTTCTTCATGAGCAGCAATTTGAAAAACGGAATCTGCAGAAGTATACACAATTGGGAAACCGGTTTTAACATGTTCATCACCTAACTCCTTAATTATCTCAGTTCCAGAAGCGGCTTTATTTCCAAGAACTCTATTACAGCCTGTTTCATTCAAAAAAATTTTAATTAATTTTTCGGAAAAACCATTGGGGAAATAAGAAAAATCCATATCCACATATAAACCGGATAGTTCCCAATGCCCTGTGGTTGAATCTTTACCATTTGAAATTTCTGTCATCTTTCCAAATGAAGCTAAAGGATCTTTTACTTCCCGAATACCATTTATATTATCAATATTCCCAATGCCTAATTTTTCGAGGTTAGGAAGATTTAATCCACCAACTGCATTTGCAAGATTAACTAGAGTATTGCTTCCTTCATCCTTATATTTTGAGGCATCAGGCAATTCACCAATGCCAACGCCGTCCAAGACGAGTAAGAAAAAATTTCTCATGATAAATTAATTTATATTTCTAACCGAGTTGCCGCCTCGTTCAAGAGCTTTCTGCAATGCCAAATCCGCGTTATAAATAACTTCATCGGCATCGAGTTTATTGGTAGCCGAAGCAATTCCGACCGAAACGGTATATGTAGTTTGTTTGGACACAACAGCAATGGGTTTACGGGCAATTTTGACTCGTAGCTTTTCAGCCCAGATAAAAACTTCTTTGGTATTTGAATTAAAAAAATAGACGGCAAAAACTTTTTCACTTATTCTTCCGAAAATATTCATCGGGGTCATTTCCTTTGCGATCGTCTCCGAAACGGTAGTAAGCACTTTAGGAAATGGATTTCCGTCAAATAAAGATTCTTGTTCAATAAAATCATCGATTCTAATTAATGCCAACGAGCCAGGAATTTTTAACTGTTCGGCTTTTATTAAATCGGAACTTAATCTTTCTTTAAAAGTTTCTCCATTTAATGATCTTGTTTCAATATCAACGGCAAGAAAACTTTTTAATAAATTTTGTGTTGAGTAGGAATGACAAATGTATGATAAAATATTTACTGCACTTTTTAAGAATTGAATATCCGAATTTGTGTAAGCATTTTTTTTCAAACTTTCAAAACAAAGCACTCCATAATTTTGTCCGCCATAAACAAGCGGCATTGCAAGAAAAGAGCCGTCGAAACTTACATCTTCAACTTTTGAAAACCTGATGTACCCGCCTGTACTTGTATCATCAATTTTAACTGGCATTCCTGTAACAATCGATTTGCCTGTAAGCGTACCAGCCAATTCAATATCTAAATTGTGTCCAATATATTTTAAAGATGTATTGTTAAGAATCTTCATTGTCCGGAATTTTTGATCGACAGGATTAAAATAAACGAACGCAAAAGCATCCCATGAGATTAAATAACTTACTGAGTTTTGAATAATTGAAATTAAATCTTCATCAGTTTCTAATTTCTTCTCAGGATTAATCAGGTTCAACATTCCTTTTAATCTTTGTTGAGAAACGGTATCGGAATGCTTTTCTTCAAAAATTGTGATTAGCATTGTGATTACACGTACAAATCTTCCAAGCGCATAAATCGTTTCTATTCCAAACGTGTCATCCATTTTAGAATCGACTGAGATAATTGCAATCAAATTATTATCATAAAACAGGGGAACTCCAACAAAACTTCTGATGCCTTGAGGAACACTGTAATAGCGGATTACATCTGCCTCAGCTGTAGGAGAAATATCACTTAAAAGTTCGGGTTCTCCCTTCTGAACAATTTTACTAAGTATGTCATCTTCGATATCAAATTTTCTCTGAGCTATTTCAGTAGAATTAGAAACGAATTTTTCTACTGTAAGTTTTTCTTTTTTCTTATTATACCAAAAGAATATAGCTGTGTGCGCTGAGTATGCTTCCTTTATAACTGTTAACATTTTTTCAAGTACAAATGTAAACTGTCCATCCTGGCCTATGCCTGTGGGAACGGTTTCGTTTGCGATCTCTTCAAATCTTTCTTTTAGATCAGGCGGTTTAAGGGTTGTTTTGGGCAGTCGAACATCCGGGAAGTAGTTTTCCGCAGTTATAACTTCAAGGTTTTTATTTTTTGAAACAATTTCAAAAGAATCATTTAGCGGACTATGTGCCACATCGGGTTCTTCAAGAAATTCATCATCATCAAAAGTTGGGAATGATTTATTAAAACGAATTGTGTCTCGAAGGAAAATTATAAATGCCAGATAAATTACAAGTACCGAGAGAGTAATTATTCTAATAACTAGATCATCCGTTACGAAAAGAATAATTAGTAATAATGAGACAAGTAGAAAAATTAAAATTCTTTTTTTTTGTCTACGATCCATATTCGAATAAATTATGAGGAATATTGTTAAGTAAAAATAGTTATAATTCTAATATAATGTAAAGCTGACATCATATTGAATAAATTGCAATTTTTTATTTATAAAATAAATTATGGATTCTGTTTTGAACTTCTTGCTTGCCAGTTTTTTTAACCGCAGAATATATAAAAAGATTCTCTCCGAATATTAACTCCGGGAAAAAATTTATTATCTCTTTTTTAACTTTCGACAATTCCGATTGTTTGAGCTTATCTATTTTACTTAAAATAATTATATAGGGTACTTCAGCCTGCCGTAAAAATTCATTAAGGTTTATATCAAGATCCGTAGGATTATGACGGCTGTCAATAAAATGAAAAGCCAAAGAGATGTTTTTAGTTCTTGATATGTATTCACCTACTAATTTACTCCAAAATTCACGCTCTTTTAGTGATGTTTTTGCATAACCATAACCAGGTAAATCAACCATATAAAATTTTTCATCTATTAAATAATAATTGATTGAACGAGTCTTCCCGGGAGTAGAACTGGTTTTTGCTAAATCTTTCCTATTATAAAGAGAATTTAAGAATGATGATTTACCTACATTTGAGCGGCCGCAAAGAATGATTTCAGGTAAATTATTTTTAGGCAAATCATTGAGATTGTAAACTGATTTAATAAACTTTTGCTCTCTAATCATTTTTATTCAAACAAAAAACGCCCCAAGTAGGGGCGTTTTAATTTTAGAACTCTGGAATCTATTTATTTATTTTTTCCTTTTTTTGCTTTGACTACTTTAGCTTCTTTATTTTCATCAGATTTCTCAGATGCTTTTTTCGTTTTCTTAGCTTCCTTTTTAACTTTTTTCTCGTCTACTTTTTCTTCAACTACTTTCGCTTCTTCAATTTCATCAGGTTGTTCTGCAGCTTTCTTGGTTTCCTTTGCTTCGCGTTTAGCTTCCTTTTTATCTTTTCTTTCTTCTACTTTTTTATTTATAACATCATTATAATCAACAAGTTCAAGAATTGCCATGCCGGCTGCGTCACCCATTCTATTTCCTAATTTCACAACTCTGGTATATCCGCCAGGCCTGTCGCCTATCTTTGGAATTATTTCATTGAACAATTCATTAATAACTTCCTTATCATTAATTTTTCTCATAATTAATCTTCTTGCATGAAGATCATTTCTACGAGCTTTAGTTATTATTGCTTCAACAAAGCCTCTTGCCTCTTTAGCTTTAGCTTCGGTAGTTTTAATTCTTTTATGCTTCAGTAAAGAAGTAGCAAGTGAATTCATAAGAGCAGCACGATGGCTGGCTGTTCTATTAAATTTCCTGCCTCTTACTCTGTGTCTCATTATTTATATCCTCTTCTGCAAAATTAGTTTGATTCTACTTCATCCTTGATGTAACTATCAACATCCATCCCGAAATCCAGCCCTAAACTTTCAACGATTTCCATTAACTCAGCTAAGGATTTTCTTCCGAAGTTTCTGAACTTTAACATCTCAGACTCGTCTCTTCTTACAAGTTCGGCTAAATTTTTAATGTTAGCTGCTTTCAGGCAGTTGTGAGATCTTACACTTAATTCAAGATCATCAACATTGGTAAGAAGTATTTTCTTAATTCTTTCCTTCTCACTATCTTTTTGACTAACAGCTTGTTCTTCTTCCTGATCAATATCAAAATTGATGAACAGTTGAATATGCTCTCTTAATATTTTAGCTGCCTGTGTTAAAGCATCCTCAGGTGTAATGGAACCGTCAGTAGCAACTTCAAGTGTTAATTTTTCAAAATCATTTTTATCACCAATTCTTACATTCTCAACATCATACTTTACATTTTTAATTGGAGTGAAAATTGAATCAATAGGAATAACACCAATTGTCTGATCTGGCGAAACATTTTCTGCTGAAGGAACATATCCTTTGCCTTTTCCTACCCTAATTTCAATATCAACCTTAACGTTCTTATTTAAAGTTGCTAAATGTAAATCAGGATTCAATATTTCAATCTCACTACTGTTCTTTTGAATATCAGCCGCAGTGAATTCACCTTCACCGTTAAAAGACAAATCTATTTTATTTGGCTTTTTAGTTAAAAACTTCATTCGAACCTGTTTAAGGTTAAGAATAATTTCAGAGACGTCTTCAACTATACCTTCAATGGTAGTAAATTCGTGCAGTACGCCGCTAAACTTTACAGAAGTTATTGCAGCACCAGTTAAAGAAGAGAGAAGAACTCTTCTTAACGAATTTCCTAATGTAACTCCATAACCTCTTTCCAGTGGTTGAAGTGTGAATTTGCCATAGATGTTTGTATATGTTGTTTCATCTAAAACTACTGCTTCAGGCATCTTTAAATATGATACACTCATTTATAAATCCTCTAAAAATATTAATCTAAAAAAATAATTTTATTTGGAGTAAAGTTCTACCACCAACTGTTCGTTGGCATTTAGAGGAACATCAGCTCTTTCGGGAACATTAATAAAAGTACCCGATAAAGAAGCTTTATCGATAGAAAGCCATGAAT
>CAZRMA010000266.1:2169-5794 GCA_964600655.1 uncultured Ignavibacteriaceae bacterium | reverse complement strand
ACGGCACACTTGAAGGTGTGCTTCTGCAGATTGACAGCTATGAGGGAAGCAGGAAAGCAAAAAAATAATTACTGATTCTTAAGAATTAATAATAATTTTTACAGGCTGAATTTGTGAAGAAATATTTTACGTAGGCTACGGTTCTTGTTTGATTCTCCCGAGCTCATTCCATCTATGATAAGGTTTCTTCAGTTTTACATTTACATTTACTTCTGCTTCTGTAACTAAAAATATTCTCACCTTCAGTATCTGGGCACAATATTTCAAAACAAATATTCATTAACTCATTCAGATGCTTATCAGAAATATATTCAAAAATGTTATCGAGCATTAGAGTAATAAATTCTGCACAAAAGCGTTGGTTAAAATTTTAAGCTTCGCTTTTTTCATCACCGGCCTGGTCGCAGCTATTGCTATAAGAGATTCTATAAATTCTATACAATGGATAATAGTTGATATTCACAACTTTATTCCGCTGGATGAGAGAGAAAATTAACTTTATAACTTTTTTTGCAACAAAATAGCAAGAGATTGTTACAAAAAAGACAGCAGGAGCTTCTGTAAAAATCTATATTTTAATTAGAAAATCAACTCAAATTAAACTCAAAGATTTGAGTGAGAAAATTCAAAAAATGGGAAAAATTTTAATTAAGAAATTGGAGGCTTCATGAAAAATCATAATCAGGCAGTACTAAAAATCGTCTTTTTGCTGATAATGTTTTTCATTTCAATAAATGCACAAACAGTTGAACGTAGAAATCCAGCAGAAGATTATAAAGCAACTAATAACAATCAGCCAATAGACATAGACAGCAAAGCAGAAGAGCTTGGAATTACTACCAGTCAATTAAATGGAATACTAAATTCAGCAAATCACAATGGAGAAGGAGATCCTTTACCCGAAGCAATGCAGGAAAGATTTTTTACAGGACAGGCAAATTATGATGAATTTGGTTCTTCAGTTGCATCTGCAGGAGATGTAAACGGAGATGGTTATGATGATTTGATTGTGGGCGCCAGATTCAATGATGCTGGTGGAGGCAATGCCGGAAGGGCATACATTTATTTTGGCGGAGCATTAATGGATAATGTGGCTGACGTAATAATGACAGGAGAGACAACAAACAATAATTTTGGTGCTTCAGTCTCCACCGCCGGGGATGTAAACGGAGATGGATATTCTGATGTGATTGTCGGTGCTGAGGGTTACAGTTCTTCCACAGGAAGAGCATACATTTATTTTGGCGGACAATCAATGGATAATGTGGCTGACATAATAATTACAGGAGAGGCAACAACCAATGAATTTGGTAATTCAGTCTCCACAACGGGAGATGTAAACGGAGATGGATACTCCGATGTAATTGTAGGTGCCAAAGGTTACAGTTCTTCCACAGGAAGAGCATATATTTATTTCGGCGGACTATCAATGGATAATTTGGCTGACGTAACAATTACAGGAGAGACAAACGGCGATCAATTTGGTGCTTCAGTTTCCACAACCGGAGATGTAAACGGCGATGGATTCTCTGATGTAATTATTGGTGCTAATGGTTTCAGTTCTTATACAGGCCGAGCATATATTTATTTCGGCGGAGCTTCAATTGATAATGTGGCTGACGTAATAATGACAGGAGAGGCAATCGAAAATGTTTTTGGTATTTCAGTCTCCACAGCCGGAGATGTAAATGCAGATGGATACTCCGATGTAATTGTGGGTGCTGGTGGTTACAGTTCTGGTACAGGGCGATCATATATTTATTTTGGCGGAGCATCAATTGATAATGTGGCTGATGTAATAATGACAGGAGAGGCAAGCAGTGAATTTGGTTCTTCAGTCTCCACAGCCGGAGATGTAAACGGAGATGGATATACAGATGTAATTGTTGCCGCAGAGAGTGATGATGCCGGAGGAAGTTTTGCCGGTAGAGCTTTTATTTATTTCGGCGGCGAAGCAATGGATAATATAAATGATGTAATCCTGACAGGTGCTGCTGCTTTTGATGGTTTTGGTTTTTCAGTTGCATCCGCCGGAGATGTAAACGGAGACGGATACTCTGATGTAATTGTGGGTGCTCTTGGTTACAGTTCTAGTACAGGAAGAGCCTATCTTTATACGAACTCTCTGACGGGTACTGATATTCCTGACGAATTTTTTACTGGTGAAAATGTTAGTGATAAATTTGGTACTTCAGTTGCATCTGCTGGTGATGTAAATGGAGATGGATACCCTGATGTAATTGTAGGTGCTAGTGGTTACAGCTCTAATACAGGAAGAGCATATATTTATTTTGGGGGTCCATTAATGGATAATACGGCTGACGTAGTAATGACAGGAGAGGCAGTATCAAATTATTTTGGTAATTCAGTTTCCACAGCCGGCGACGTAAACAGAGATGGATACTCTGATGTCATTGTTGGTGGTTCTAGTACAGAAAAAGCATACATTTATTTGGGCGGCCAATTAATGGATAATGTGACTGACGTAATAATGACAGGAGAGGCAGCAAACAATAGCTTTGGCAGATCAGTCTCAACAGCAGGAGATGTAAACGGAGATGGATACTCTGATGTAATTGTTGGTGCTTCGGGCTATAGTACTTCTACTGGGCGGACATATATTTATTTTGGCGGACCATCAATGGATAATGTAGCTGACGTAATAATGACAGGAGAAGCAATAAATAACAGTTTTGGTTCTTCGGTATCAACAGCCGGAGATGTAAACGGAGATGGATACTCGGATGTAATTGTGGGTGCTGAGGAATATATTTCTGCCACAGGACGGGCATATATTTATTTCGGTGGATCATCAATGAATAATGTGTATGACATAAAAATGACAGGAGAGGCAGTATCAAATTATTTTGGTAAATCAGTTTCCACAGCCGGCGATGTAAACAAAGATGGATATTCTGATGTGATTGTTGGTGCTGGCGCTTACAGTACTTTAATAGGAAGAGCATATATTTATTTCGGCGGTGTATCAATGGATAATTTGGCTGATGTAATAATGACAGGTGAGGCATCAGGCAATTATTTTGGCAGATCAGTCTCAACAGCAGGAGATGTAAACGGAGATGGATACTCTGATGTAGTTGTAGGTGCTAGAGGTTATAGTTCTACTACAGGACGGGCATATATTTATTTCGGCGGATCATCAATGAATAATGTGGCTGACGTAACAATGACAGGAGAGGCATCAGACAATTATTTTGGTTCTTCGGTATCAACAGCCGGAGATGTAAACGTAGACGGGTACTCAGATGTAATTGTAGGTGCTTTTGGTTACAGTTCTTCTACAGGAAGAGCATATCTTTATCTTTCATCTTCACCACCAATTAAACCCAGGATTAGGTCTGTAGCAGATGTGCCTTCTGATCAGGGAGGATATATGTTTGTGAATTTTGTAAGAAGTGGATATGATGCCAGGGGTGAGAGTAATATTATAACAGAATACTTAATTGAAATGAGTAACCCGCCGGGAGATAATGGCTTTAGCTGGTGGCAGGCGGGAACTGTTCAACCTGTTCAAAATCCTCTTTATACTTTTATTGCAAATACTCCAAATGATTCAATGACAAACAACAGCGGGACTTACTACTTCCGCATAACTGCAAGAACA
>CAZRMA010000266.1:0-2069 GCA_964600655.1 uncultured Ignavibacteriaceae bacterium | reverse complement strand
GTAATGGCGTTTCTTTCAGCAAACATAAAAGTATTTCTTGAAGGACCTTACGTTGGTGGACAAATGAGTACATTCTTAAATGCTTCAGGATATGTTCCCCTCAGTCAACCATTCAACACAAGTCCCTGGAATTATACAGGAACAGAAACGGTAACAACAGTTCCTGCAAATGTAACAGACTGGATTTTAGTAGAGTTGAGAAGTGATGAGACAACAGTTGTGGATAGAAGAGCAGCATTCCTGAAGAATGATGGAACACTTGTAGATTTAGATGGAGTAAGCAACATCAAGTTCCCAACAGCAACAGCGGGAGACTATTATGTAGTTATCACTCACAGAAATCATCTTTCAGTAATGACTGCAAACCCAGTAACAATTTCCTTTAGTCCAACATTGTATGATATGCGGACAGATCAAAGTAAAGCATACGGCACAAACGCAATGAAGGATTTAGGCGGAGGATATTATGGGATGATATCAGGCGATGCAAATGGAAACGGGCAGATACAGAACAATGACAGTGAAACTTATTGGGCAGTACAGAACGGGCAATCAGGATATAAAGAAGGGGATTATAATCTGAATGGACAAGTACAGAATAATGACAGAGAAACATACTGGGTTCCTAACAATGGCAGAGGAACGCAGGTACCGGGTAGCACATTAATGATTATAAAGAATTCGTCTAAACAAAATACGGAGGGATCAAAATGAATACGATAAAAATGAAGATATCACTTTTATTTTTAATTATTGTTTGTTTGATTGCATCGTCGACAAACACATATGGACAAGTAGGTATAACCTTTTCGTTAGGTAACAGCGCTATTACGAATGATGGAACCAATGATTATTATGAGTTTGATATATTAGCTGAGGCAACTGCCAGCAGTCAGTTTTATATTGCCCAGGTTTATTTTGATTATAATACCGATGGTTTTGGGACAAGTATTAATAGTACTGGAAATTTGACTGTCACCAAAGGTCCCTTATTAAATGATGTTATTCCAGCTGCGATCGTATACACGTTAATAATTAATGACAATACAGCATCCAAAGTAAGTATTTCAAATACTTTTAATGGGACTTATGATTTTTCTAACACTTTAGCTACTAATCCAATCGTTTATGTACATGTTAGTATAAAGATCCAAGATCCAAGCCAATTCAGTGGTATAGCATTTGACGATCAGATCATCGAAATAGAACTTCAGCAATATTATTTTACTACACCTGGAACCACTGAAGTGACGAACTACGATCCCGTAACTTTCGGTCCGGGATTAAATGAACCACTACCTGTAGAGTTAACCTCATTCACTGCATCAACAGATAAAAATGCAATTGATTTAAACTGGGAAACAAAAACAGAAGTAAACAATTACGGATTTAATGTAGAGAGAAGAATAAATGAAGGTGATTGGGATAGTATCGCATTCATTGAAGGCAACGGCAATTCAAACTCACCTAAGGAATATAGTTACATTGATAAAGATATTTTTGCAGGTGGAAGCAAATTTCAGTACAGACTAAAACAGATTGACAACAATGGAAGCTTTGAATATTCAGATGTAGTAGAAATTGAAGTAGTCCCGACTCAATATGAGTTATCGCAGAATTATCCGAATCCATTTAACCCAAGCACAACGATAAGGTTTTCACTTCCAAAACAGACACAGTTAAAGATAAATATATATAATATGCTTGGTGAATTAGTGACCACAATTGCAGAAGGAATGTATGAATCAGGATATCACAAAGTAACTTTTAATGCAAGTAATCTACCGAGCGGGACTTACATTTACCGATTGGAGAGTAGCGACTTTGTTCAGGTTAAAAAGATGATTTTGTTGAAGTAATTGAATTTAAATGCAATTATTAACTAAACCCTTGCTGAGCACGCAAGGGTTTTTTACTTCAACTGGAAAGCTCAACCTTCATCTTTTCCAATTCATCCCATCTCTCATAAAGTTTCTTTACTTTTGCCTTCGCTTTTTCAAGTTGTTTATTCAACTCATTTGTCTGTTCTGCATACTTCTGGTAAAAATCAGGAGAGGTAAATATTTTTT
>CAZRMA010000265.1:0-5814 GCA_964600655.1 uncultured Ignavibacteriaceae bacterium | reverse complement strand
GGTGGGATACGAACATATCAAATTCTTCAAAGCTTCCTTCGTCAATTAATAAATTTATTCTTTCGCGTGCAGTATATTTTCCCTTTTTATGTTGAGCGTCAATACGTTTTTCACCGCCACCAAGCTTTGCCTGGTTGCGGAGATCCATGAGCTCTTTAATTTTTGCTGACATAGCCATGTTATTCTCGCTAAATTATTTGAGTTATAAAATTGTAAAGAACTGAAAATTGAAATTTATCACCCTTCGCAAAGTTCGGTTAAAACCCCGTGAGTAGATTTGGGATGAAGGAATGCAATATTCAGCCCCTCAGCCCCTTTACGTGGTTTTTCATCAATCAATTGGATTCCTTTTTCTTTAACATCGTTTAATTGATTTTGAATTTCCTTTACAGCAAAGGCAACATGATGAACGCCTTCGCCCTTCTTCTCAATAAATTTTCCAATTGGACCATCCGGTTCAGTGGATTCAAGAAGTTCTATTTTTGTTTGCCCAACTATAAAAAAAGCTGTTCTCACTTTTTGATCTTTAACTACTTCAATGTTGTAACATTTGAATCCTAACACTTCTTCGTAATATTTAATTGATTCTTCAAGATTCTTAACTGCTATTCCAATGTGTTCTATGTGTGAAATATCCATATTATCTATTCCATAAAATTATTATTTAAATAACTACATGCTCTTTGTATTCACCGAATGTAACACGCATTGTATTACAAATTTCGCCGACACTTGCATAGGCTCTTACGGCATCCAAAATAAAGGGCATTAAATTTTCGTTGCCTTGTGTTGCATTTTTTAGAGCAGATAATTTTTCTTCAACAAGTTGATTGTTTCTTTCGGCTTTAACCTTGCTTAAAAACTTAATTTGTTCTTCTTGAACTTTCATATCTATTCTTAATAAATCTTTATGATTGTTCTCTATTATTTGAAATTTATTAACACCGACAACTATTCTTTCATTGGCTTCAAACTCTTTTTCAAATTTATAAGCTGCTTGTTGAATTTGAGATTGAACATAACCTGTTTCTATTGCTTCAATCATTCCTCCAAGTGAATCGATTTTAGCTATATAATCTTCAGCTTCTTTTTCAATTTGATCGGTTATCGATTCAACATAGTACGATCCGGCTAACGGATCGATTGTATTTGTAACACCGCTTTCATTGGCAATAATTTGCTGGGTTTTTAAAGCAATTCTAACAGAATCTTCTGTTGGTAAGGCAAGAGCTTCATCTCTTGAATTTGTATGAAGGCTTTGTGTTCCACCGAGAACAGCGGCTAAGGCTTGAATAGTGACTCGGACAATATTGTTATCCATCTGTTGTGCGGTTAAAGTGGAACCGGCAGTCTGTGAATGGAAACGAAGCATCATTGATTTTGGATCTTTTGCTCCAAATCTATCTTTCATGATTTTTGCCCATAGCCTACGGGCAGCTCTATATTTTGCAACCTCTTCAAAAAGATCATTATGAGCGTTAAAAAAGAATGAAAGTCTTTTTGCAAATTCATCAACATTCAATCCGGTTTTTATTGCAGCTTCAACATAAGCTATACCGTCAGCTAAGGTAAAGCCGACTTCCTGGGCTGCTGTTGAACCTGCTTCACGAATATGGTAGCCTGAAATTGAAATTGTATTCCATTTGGGAACTTCTTTTGCACAGAATTCAAATATGTTTGTTATTAATCTCATCGAAGGTTTTGGCGGATAAATGTATGTGCCGCGGGCAATGTATTCTTTTAAAATATCATTCTGAATTGTTCCGATAATTTTATCTTTTGAAACTCCTTGCTTTTCGGCAACGGCAATATAAAGTGAAAGCAAAACAGACGCCGGTGCATTAATAGTCATTGAAGTTGAAACTTTGTCCAATGGAATATTATCAAATAAAATTTCCATATCAGCTAAAGTATCGATGGCAACACCAACTTTACCAACTTCGCCATAAGCCATAGGATCGTCACTATCATATCCTATTTGAGTTGGGAGGTCGAATGCAACAGATAAGCCGGATTGCCCTTGCTCTAATAAAGACCTATAACGTTCATTAGATTCTTTTGCTGTACCAAAGCCGGCATACTGCCGCATTGTCCAGAACCTTCCTCTATACATTGTTGGTTGAATTCCTCTAGTAAAAGGATAATTCCCGGGGAACCCGATTCTTTCACTATAATTATCTTGATCAACATTTGCTGGAGTATAAAGAGGATCAACCTTTGTAAATGATATAGTTGAAAATTCCTTTAGCCGTTCCGGTGCTTTACTAACAAATTTGTTATAAACACCTTCTTTCCAGGCAATGTAATTATTTTGTATTTCTTCTTTTGACTTTCCTTTAGTTTCTTCCATAATCTTTTTATGCTCCTAATGCTTTATGCTAAAGCACGGTAAAAATATTTTTCGGTTAAAAATTTATCTAACTCTTCTCTAAATTTTGGATGGGCGATATCAATTAAAGCTTTCGCTCTTTGCCTAATTGATTTCCCATATAAATCAGCAACACCATATTCAGTTACAACATAATGAACATCACCTCGGGAAGTTGTGACGCCTGAGCCTAAAGATAAATGCGGGGCTATTCTTGAAATCTTACCTTTCCGAGCAGTAGATGGCAAAGCGATTATAGGTTTTCCACCTTTACTTCGTGATGCACCACGAATGAAATCTAATTGCCCACCGAAACCACTATACAATCTCGAACCAATTGAATCTGCGCAAACCTGCCCGGTTAGATCGACTTGAATCGCTGCATTGATAGCAACCATCTTTTCATTTTGCGCAACAATAAATGGATCGTTTGTATAATCAGATGGGTGGAATTCCATAAACGGATCATTATCAATAAAATCAAAAAGTTTTTTAGAACCTAAAACGAAGGAAGCAATTATTTTACCTGGATGAAGAGTTTTTCGTTCGTTAGTAATTACTCCTTCTTCCACCAATTTAATTACGCCATCGGAAAATAATTCAGTGTGAATTCCTAAGTGTTCTCTATCAGTTAAATAGCCAAGTACAGAATCCGCAGCAGGCCCAATCCCTGTTTGAAGTGTTGAGCCATCTTCAATTAACCCAGCAATATTTTTTGCCATTTGATTAATTACAAATTCATCTTCTGAAGAAACTTCTCTATAGCTTTCCTTTAATTCCTTTAACGGCGAGTCCAGTTCAACACATAAATCAATTTTGTCAATGTGAATGAATGAATCTCCCAATGATCGCGGCATACTTGGATTAATTTGTGCAATAACTAATTTTGCAGTTTCCGCCGCAGCTTTTGTACATTCTATTCCAACACCGAAACTGCAGAAGCCATATTTATCAGGAGGTGAAACATTAATTAAAGCAACATCCAATGGCAGAATATTTTTTTTAAATAATCCTGGAACTTCAAATAAAAAGATCGGTGTGAAATCGGCTCTTCCTTCATTAACTGCCGGGCGAACATTTTTACCAATGAATAATGCATTATGCCTAAAATGTCCTTCCATTTCTGGGTTGGTATACGGAGTATCTCCAAAAGTTAAAATGTGAACGACTTCAACATCGTTCAATTCAAGATAACGTTCGCACATTGCATTGACTAAATTAACAGGAGTCGCACAACCAGGATGGATATAAACTCTGTCCCCTGATTCAATTACTTTTACTGCTTCATCGGCAGTTCGCAATTTAACTTTATACTGATCTATCCATTTCATATTATTCCTTCAAATAGATAAAACAAAAATAGTTTTGCTATTTACTTTTTATCTTTCAGATGCTAAGCCCCAACTTTTGGGGGACCGCCACAAGCCTGACAGAATCAATTCTCTCATGAAGATAAATTCTTTTGGAAGTTTATCATATAATTTTGAGAATAATTCTTCATGCGATAAAATTTCTTGTTTCCATTTTTCTCTATCAACTGCCATTAATTTATGGAAAACTGCAGGCGTAATTTCCTCAAGGCCTTCCCAATTTAATGCTTTATATGCGGGCATCCATCCAAGCGGGCTCTCTATGGCATAGCTTCTTCCATGAACTCTGTCAATAATCCATTTTAGTACTCGAATGTTTTCACCAAACCCTGGCCAAATAAAATTTCCTTCTTCATCTTTTCTAAACCAGTTTACTCCAAAAATTCTAGGTGGATCTGCTAGCTTTCGTCCGAAATTTAACCAATGATTAAAATAGTCAGCCATGTGGTAACCACAGAAGGGGAGCATTGCCATAGGATCTCTTCTAACTTTTCCAACAACACCTGCAGCTGCAGCAGTTGTTTCGGAACCCATGGTTGCTGCCATGTAAACTCCAAAATTCCAATTTGCTGATTGATAAACTAAAGGAACTGTGTCGCTTCTTCTACCGCCAAATATTAATGCACTAATTTGAACACCGTCTGGATTTTCCCATTCCGGATCTATACAAGGACATTGAAATGCAGGGGCTGTGAATCTTGCATTTGGGTGAGCAGCTTTTATTCCTTTACTTGGGGTCCATTCGTTTCCATGCCAGTCAATTAATTTTTCCGGAGTTTCATCCGTCATTCCTTCCCACCAAACATCACCATCTAAAGTCATAGCAACATTTGTAAAAATTGAATTTGCTCTTATAGAAGCCATGGCATTTGGGTTCGATTTTTCAGATGTCCCAGGAGCGACACCAAAATAGCCAGCTTCCGGGTTTATTGCACGAAGTCTTCCTTCATTTCCGATTTTGATCCAGGCAATATCATCCCCAACAGTTGTAACTTTCCATCCGTCAAATGCTTTCGGAGGAATTAACATCGCAAAATTTGTTTTCCCACAGGCGCTCGGGAATGCTGCAGCAACATAAGTTTTTTCTTTTTCAGGTGATTCAACTCCTAAGATTAACATGTGTTCTGCAAGCCAGCCCTCATCACGTGCCATGTTTGAAGCTATTCTTAAGGCTAAACATTTTTTACCCAGCAAAGCATTTCCACCATAACCACTGCCATAAGAAACAATTGATCTTTCTTCAGGGAAGTGAACTATATATTTATTGTCTTTATTGCATGGCCATGGTACATCTTTTTCGCCTGGTTTCAAAGGGGCCCCAATTGAATGAAGACAAGGGATGAAATCGTCATTACCTAAAACATCTAAAACTTTTTTCCCCATTCGTGTCATAATTTTCATATTTACAACTACATAAGGAGAATCTGTAATTTCAATGCCAATTTGAGCGATTGGTGAACCAAGGGGACCCATGCTGAAAGGAATAACATACATTGTTCTTCCTTGCATACATCCATCTAAAAGATTATTCAGTATTTTCTTCATTTCCACCGGAGCCATCCAATTATTGGTTGGACCTGAATCTGTTTTTCTCAAGCTGCATATAAAAGTACGGTCTTCAACCCTGGCAACATCACTTGGATCGGAAAACGCCACATAACTATTTGGTCTTTTCTTCTCATTTAATTTTTTGAATGTTCCGGATTCAACTAATTTGTTACATAAGTTATTGTACTCTTCGTCTGAACCATCACACCAATGTACATTATCAGGTTTGCACAATTCAATATTTTTCTCCACCCATTCAATTAACTTTTTATTTTTCACGTACGCAGGATGACCCATCAATTACTCCCTTCACAAAGTAATTTTGTTAATAATTTATTTTCAATCGGTTTATCGATTTATTTTTTACAAAGGATATGCCATTTTTTAAATATTTTAAACATTGTATTAAAGCTTAAATTGAATAAATAAAATATGTTAACTATACAAACATACTTATAAATGGGAATATCTTTTTTTCTTTGTTCTTGTTTTCGAGAAATATAAATAAATATTACTAAACTCGTATGG
>CAZRMA010000264.1:0-5857 GCA_964600655.1 uncultured Ignavibacteriaceae bacterium | reverse complement strand
TATAATCTGGAAATCATTAAATGAGCTATCAATAGATCGTTTATCAAAATAGCAAAACACCATTTATGATTTTACAATTTATTTCTGCATTTAACTAAAAATATATTTACATTAGTTTATATAATTGATCAGCACTAAATAAGATTAAATAAATTTTATAACTGCATTATGACACGCTGGGGGACGAATCGAAATTTACAATTACTTTTGTGTAGGGTTTATATATAACGACATAGCCTATCGAAATCAAAATGAATACAACTGAATATAAAGGACAATTATTTGCTATCCGCCTTTCTCTGGCAGTTGGTTTTCTAATGCTGATTATTAAATGGTATGCATTCAGCATTACTGGTTCTTCCGCAATTCTATCTGACGCTGCTGAATCAGTTGTTCATATAATTGGTGTTGGTTTTGCCGTTTTCAGCATGTGGCTAAGTCATCAACCTGCGGATTCAAGTCATCCTTATGGCCATGGTAAAATTAGTTATTTTTCTGCCGGTGCTGAAGGTGGTTTAATTGTATTGGCAGCTTTCTATATTATTTACATTTCGGTCAAACGGCTACTCTTTGGGATAGAGCTTACTAATCTTGACCAAGGAACTTATTTTACTTTAGGTGCATCGGTCATTAATCTTTTCCTCGGCGGTTACTTAGTTTGGAAAGGGAAAAAAACAAAATCAATAATACTTGTCGCTAATGGCAAGCATGTACTCACAGACTCATGGACCAGCTTTGGTGTTGTCGCCGGATTAGGGTTGACTCTGTTAACAGGCTGGCTGCCGTTTGATCCTATCGTTGCAATTTTAACTGCAATAAACATACTCTGGGCAGGCGGCAAACTTGTGCGGCAATCAGCCGGAGGCCTGATGGATGAAGGGAATAAAGAATTAAGAGAATCAATAATTAAAATTCTTGATTCCGAAACTACAAAAAGAGGTTTGGAATATCATAAATTGAGATACCGTGAAAGCGGTAATATAATTTGGATAGAATTCCATTTGCTATTTCCAAAAGCGACATTACTTGAAGACGCACACATGACAGCCACAAAGATAGAGGGGTTAATTAAAAACAATTTAGCTTCAACAGTAAATATTATAACACATTTAGAACCGCTTGAAAAACATAATGAACATCATACAGAAGATTAATTTTAATTTACAAACCATATTATGCAGCAAGGGATGAAATTAATTTGTTGACACCAATAAAAAAAATATATTCTTTTCAATCTTCTTCCCCATTGAAAAAAAGGAAATATAAACTATTTTAGTAAGTAAAAATTTTTAATAGGAGTAATTTATGGGATTTAGTGTTAAACAAAGTCAAGGCAAATCTATAATTACAATTGATAATGAAAAATTAATTGGGATCGAGAATGAAACAATTCATAAATTAGTTTCTGATTCAATTGAAAATGGAAGTAAAAATATCACAATTAATTTATCAAAAGTAGAATATATATCGAGTTGGGGAATCGGGCTTCTTGTGCATGCCTATACTACCTGTCATAATAAAAATGTTCAGTTTAATATTGAAGGCGTTAATGCACAGGTTATAAATGTTTTAAGTCAATTAAAGTTGACTGAGATATTTAATATTATTTAAAAACTATTTTGATTAGAATATAATCAGATATTACTGAATAATTAAGATCTATTTAGTTTTCATGAAACCTTCCTATTAAAAAAAATTGGTATGCAAGATCAACTCTATCCAACTTTCAATTAATGTTGCTTGGAAAGTAAGAAAAGTTAGATATATAATTTATCATCAATATTGATACAATCCGGGAATACATTTTAGAATAACGAAATCTTAATGAATTAACTCTCGCTCATGTCTATCACAAAATAAAACCTTCCATCAAAAATATTTAAGATTGATTAGAATTAATTAAAACTTTCATTTAATTTTATTTTGAATTTAATTACACAGAATTTTCAGTTGCGCATTAATCAAATTATTTCATTCCCATAAACAAAAATTAGTTATTAATATGAAAAAAATAACAATGTCTCTTTTCGTTTTTGTCCTTTTAGTTTTCACTATGAATCTTTCTGCACAAGATAAATCAGATCCATCAAAACCAGATTCTCTCAAGAATATTGCATTAAGCGGATTATCCTTCCGAAGCATTGGACCGGCAGTAACCGGCGGAAGAGTTATTGCACTGGCTGTTAATCCATTTGATCATAGTGAATATTTTGTTGGTTCGGGCCATGGTTCATTGTGGAAAACCACAAACAACGGGACAACATTTTCTCCAACGTTTGATAATCAGAATTCGTATGCAATCGGGGCAATAGCAATTGATCCCACTAATCCTAATGTTGTTTGGGTAGGAACAGGTGAAAACAATAATCAGAATAATGTTATATATGGCGACGGAGTATATAAAAGCGAAGATGGAGGTAGCAGCTGGAAAAATATGGGGCTGAAAGAATCCAGGCAGATTGGAGGAATTGTTGTTGATCCAAAAGATGGAAATATAGTTTATGTTGCGGCTTACGGCCCTTCAAGAATTGCCGGCGGTGACAGAGGAATTTTTAAAACAACTGATGGCGGAAAAACATGGAACAATGTTTTATTCATCAGTAAGTACACAGGCTGCTTTGAAGTTCATATGGATCCAAGATACTCTAATATTTTATATGCATCTGCTCACCAAAGAATGAGAAATTTATATACCGGTGTATACGGCGGCCCTGAAAGTGGAATCTATCGCAGTACAGACAGCGGAACTACCTGGGAAAAAATGAAAAAAGGGTTGCCTGACGCGGATATGGGAAGAATAGGAATAGCCATTTCTCCTGTTAATCCTGATATACTTTATACAATAATAGAAGCAGCAAAAGATGGCGGTGTTTATAAAAGTACTGACCGCGGCTTTAGCTGGGCAAAGCAAAGCAGTTATGTTTCATCATTTCCTTTTTACTTCCAGAAATTATTCTGTGATACTAAAGATGTTGACCGGGTATACAGCATGGATGTTTTTATGCAGGTTACTATTGACGGAGGAAAAACCTGGGCTAACCTCGGCGAAGATAAAAAACACGTTGATAACCATTTTTTATGGATAGACCCGGATGATAACCAACATTTAATTGACGGCTGTGATGGCGGCGTTTATGATACTTACGATCAGGGAAAGAGCTGGGATTTTAAATCAAATATTCCTATTGCGGAAATTTATAAAGTAACAACTGACAATGATACTCCTTTCTATAATGTTTATGCAGGAAGCCAGGATAATAACAGCTTCGGAGGCCCTTCACGGACCACTAATTCAGCAGGCATTACAAACCAGGACTGGTATTTCACTTGTTCCGGTGACGGTTTCCAAACCCAGGTTGATTGGAAAGACCCTAATATAATTTATTCTGAATCTCAGTGGGGCGGATTAGTCCGGTTCGATAAAAAAAGCGGAGAGATATTATATATTAAACCCGTTGATTTTGCTGATACAGCTTACCGTTTTGATTGGGATGCTGCGCTGCTCATTTCGAAATACGATAATAAAAGATTGTACTTTGGTGCCAATAAATTATTTAGAACTGATGACCAGGGCAGCACCTGGAAAATAATCAGTCCGGATCTTACAAGAGGAGTACCGAAGGAAATGCAGAACTTGATGGATAGAAGCTGGAGCATTGATGATCTTGCACGTAAAAGTGCAATGGCGCAAATTTCTTCAATAGCAGAATCACCAATTGATGAAAATATTTTATTCACAGGTTCCGTTGACGGATTAATTTATCATACAACAAACGGAGGTAAAAACTGGGCTAAAGCTTCAACCCCAGGTTTACCAGAATACGCAACCATATCGGAAATAACCGCATCGCACTTCGATAAGAATGTTGCATACGCTGCTTGTGAGAATTTTGTTGCAGGAGATTTCAAACCTTATCTTTACAAAACAACCGATGGCGGCAGCTCCTGGTTTTTATTTAACGGCAACTTACCTGATGAGGGTTCAACTTATACTCTTGCTGAAGATAATGTAGATAAAGATTTACTTTTCCTCGGAACACAGTTTGGTGTTTATTTTACGGTTGACGGCGGTAAAGAATGGATAAAATTGAAAAACGGAATTCCCACAGAAATGGTTATGAGCCTTACCATACAGAGCAGAGAAAACGATCTTGTCGTTTCTACTTTCGGAAGAGGAATTTATATACTTGATGATTATACTCCCTTGCGATATATGTCAAAGGAAACTTTAAAGAAGGAGGCACATATCTTCCCTATTAAAGACGCGCTAATGTTTATTGAAGCTTACCCTTTAGGCCAGCCAGGTTTTCACGGAGCAAATTTTTATACAGCACCTAATCCCAAAATCGGCGCAGTATTTACATATTATTTGAAAGACGATATAAAAACATTAAAAGAAAAAAGAAGAGATGAAGAAAAAGAAAAACAGAAGAAAAAAGAAAATATTAAATATCCCGCTTATAACACATTATTAAGTGAAACAGAAGAACCTAAGCCTTACCTTCTTTTTACAGTTACAAATGAACAGGGTGATGTAATAAGAAAAATAAAAGCCGAACCTAAAAAGGGAGTTAACCGGCTTGTGTGGGATTTCAGGTACAATCCTTTTACTCCTGTTTCATTAAAACCTTTTGATACTTCAAATCCCTTTATCGAACCCGATCTTGGGTATATGGTTGTCCCCGGGAAATATAAAGTATCACTTTCAAAATTCCAGGATGGAAAATTTACAGAGCTTGTTCCCCCGCAAGAATTTGTTTGTCGATCATTAAACAATACAACTCTACCGGTAAACGACAGACAAGCGTTAGATAAGTTCAACAAAAAAGTTGCGGAACTTACGCGGGCAATTTCTGGTGCTGATGAATACAGAAAATCGCTCGATGAAAAAATTAAGTATTTCAAAAAAGCAGTAATTGATGGAGCGGGAGTTCCAGATGAATTATACAACACAGTAATTAAAATTCAAAAAGAGCTTGATGATTTTAACCGCAAGCTTAATGGCGATCCGTTGATAGTTCAATATGAAGGCGGCTCTCCAACATCTGTAAAGCAGCGAGTCGATATAGTAACATCTGCTTTATGGAATACAACTGCTGCACCCACCACAACCTATATTCAATCTTATGAAGCTGCGGCAAATCAATTTGGTGGTTTATTGACTAAATTAAAATCCATTGATGGAGAAGTAAAGACTCTTGAATCAAAACTTGAAAAGTATGGCGCCCCATATACCCCAGGAAGATTTCCCGAATGGAAGAAAGATATAAATTAAGAATTAGAATTTAATAAATATTTAAAAGCAGCCTCATAAAATGGGACTGCTTTTTTTTATTTTAGCTTCAGAAAGCTAAAAAGAATAGAAAATATACGTGTACATAAAAATAAATCAAATATTTAAAACCTTTACTTGCATCATTATTTTAAGCATGATAAGTAATGCCAATAAATTCAAAAGATATATTGATAAAGAAAATAATTCCGCCTTGATTGGGCTTCGCCTTGTTTTAAAATAGATTCTTTACAATCTTCCAGATGTTCACTTTATATATTATCAAATAAAGAGATTATAAAGTCCGTAAAATCTTCAGTATCTTAATATATTTACAACTTACATTAATGTTGAATACATAACGAAATATTGTTCAGATTTAAAATAAAAATTCCCGTACGAAGCGGGAATTTTTATTAATAATTATTTAGATAATATTTTATCCTAAGTAAGCCTTTAATCTTGTGCTTCTTTGTGAATGTCTTAAGCTTCTTAAAGCTTTTTCTTTAATTTGCCTAACTCTTTCACGCGTAAGATTAAATCTATCGCCAATCTCTTCAAGAGTTGCAGAATGCTCGCTGTTAA
>CAZRMA010000263.1:0-5860 GCA_964600655.1 uncultured Ignavibacteriaceae bacterium | reverse complement strand
CATTTCGAACAAGTCCTCGAGTGAGAAATCTTTTATATTATCGTATAAAGATTTCTCTCCCGACAAGTCGGGATCGAATGGCATTTACATTAAATATTTGACAATTTGGTAGTAATAACTTAGTAATTGCTTTTATAATCAGATTGCTTCTGGCTTATGACTTGGCAATGACGTTACACAATAAAAACAAAATAAAGAGAGACTAATATGGCAGTAAATATGAAAGGCAAAAGTTTAATTTCAATTAATGATTTATCATTAGAAGAAATTTATCAGATATTTGATTTAAGCAAAACATTAAAAGAAAAATTGCTTATTGGTGAACCACACAAAATTCTTGAAGGAAGAACTTTGGGAATGATTTTTTCCAAGCCTTCTACGCGAACAAGAATTTCTTTTGAAACAGGAATTTACCAATTAGGCGGACTCGGAATGTACTTCGGGAAAAACGATTTGCAGCTTGGCAAAAGTGAAAACATTTCTGATACTGCAAAGGTCCTTTCAAGATATTTAAGTGCAATTATGATCAGAACTTTTGATCATCAGGACGTAATTGACCTTGCAAGATTCGGTTCTATTCCGATAATAAACGGCTTAACTGATTTACTTCATCCATGCCAGGTTTTAACTGACTTGTTTACAATTCTTGAAAAGAAAAGAACATTAAAAGGATTAAAGCTTGCATATTTAGGTGACGGGAATAATATGGCTCATAGTTTATTGCATGGCTGTTCGAAAGTTGGAATGAATATAGTTCTTGCTACACCATCTAATTACAAACCGGCAAAAGAAATTGTTGAGAATGCAAAGAAAAATGCAAAATATATGGGCAGCAAAGTTGAAATCTTGGAAGATCCGGTAGCGGCCGTTAACGATGCAGATATAATTTATACTGATGTTTGGGCAAGCATGGGACAAGAATCTGAAACTGAAGATAGAAAGAAAAAGTTTGTTAAATACCAGGTAAATTCAAAATTAGTCAGGAATGCAAAAGACGATTATTTGTTTATGCACTGTTTACCAGCACACAGAGGTGATGAAGTAACTGATGAAGTTGCAGATTCTGCAAACTCGGTAATTTTTGATGAAGCAGAAAACAGGCTGCATGTTCAGAAAGCTATAATGGCACTACTAATAAAATGAAAAGTCAAAGGTCAAAATTCAAAAGTTAAAATGTTTTACTAAGATGTCTTTAAGTAATGCTGCTATTTGAATTTTGACTTTTTATTCCTACCTATTGGTAGGCAGGTTTGACTTATCAGACTCACTCTTCAGTTTTAACTTCATATTGGATGATATCGTAACCTTTGATGGTTTCATATGAAGCAAAGATTACCCCAAGCAGAACTGCTATCATCCCAAGTAAAAAAAATGCAGCAATAATGTAGTTCAATTGTTCTGAGCCGGACAAATAATTTATTCCAATAAAAAGAGAAGTTAACACGAAAATTCCTACTGCCACAGAATATGCAAATACAGCATTACGAACTAATCGCACTCTAACCACTAATGATTTAATTTGAGTTGAAAGGCTCTCGATTCTAACATTCTCTTCATATTTAAATTCTTTATCATGCTTACTTAAATACCGCCGGCGCTCTTCATTTAAAAGACGAATTCTATTTACGACCAAAGAATATTTGTTGTTCATTCCTAAAAGTAATAGTCCGCAGGCAGATATCATTAAACCAGGGGCTAACATTAATTGTATAACTTGTACTATTGATGATGTTGTATTCATTTTATTTCTGAATTAATTTTTCTAAATAATTACTTTTCAAAATTAAAGAAATAAAATTTAGTTATGAAAAATAGAATGGGATAAAGATTTTTATTCTATCTTAACCAATAACCAACAGCAACACCGATGAAAGTTGCAAAAGCGTAACCCAGCGTTCCACATAAAATAGCTGGAATCACTAACTCATCCCATCTTTTAGCAACAGCCATGGCAGCGGCTGTTGTAGGGCCTCCCATGTTAGCATTAGAGGCAATCAGAATTTCCGCAAGATCAAGTTTGAAAATTTTTCCCGCAGCCATAATAAAAATTAAATGTGTTAATAAAATTAATCCTGCAAATAAGAAAAGAATGGGCCCAACTTTAATTACGACCATTATATTTGCACTCGCTCCAATTGCAGCGAAGAATACTTGCATTAGCATTGTTCCTATTTTGTCAGCGCCTTTTATTTTTTCAAATTGTTTGGGAAAGATTGTTGCGGCTGCAACTACTAATGCGGTGATTATTAATATTCCAATTCCATTTATGCCTGATAAGTCTGCTAATGCAAATCCCACAGCACAAATTGCCAGGGCAATCATTAATGATTTAGATAAATCCATCAACCCCAACTTATTACTATCTTTAATTTCATTTACTGCTGTCAAATTATTTGCGGACGTATTTTCATCATGCTTTGTTATAAAAAACTTTTGAAAAAATTTAATTGAAGGTATAGCGAAGAGCAATATAAAATAAACTGTCATTACCAAATTATCAGCAGCAACTCCGGCAGATAACAATTCACCGGATTTCAGCTGCAACGCCGCAGCAGCAGCAACGTAATTCATCGAACCGCCGATATAAGTTGAACAAAATATTCCGGCTAGCTTCCAGCCTTCAATACCAAGATTAATAATATAAAATGAAAGGAAAGTACCGAGAACTGTTCCAACCGCACCAAAAGCAAAAGCTATTAATGTTGGCCCGGCTTCTTTAATTATTTTTCTTAAATCAGCTTTAAACAATAATAGTGGAATTGCCAAAGGAACAAGATAAGACCAAACTATATCATACGCTGGTGCGTCGGTAGGGATGATAGATAAGTTCGATAAAATGAATGTTCCTAAAATTGAAATTACAACTGCCGAAAGTTTTGAACCCCATTTTGTTTTTTCAGCCCACAATCCAAACCATGCGACAAAAAATAAAATTGCCCAAAGTGCCCAATGATTATCGGGAGATATTAATATTTTATCAAACAAATTATTCTCTTTTTATTTGTTAAATCAATCCAGTTTGTTTTAGGATATACAAGCCCATTGTAATTGTTAAAATAGAAAATAGAGTAGTAAGCAATAAGATATTTCCTGCTAAACGGCTGTTCAAACCCATGGCATCTGCCATTATAAAACTGGCGATAGCAGTTGGACAACCGAATAAAATAAAAATTATTCCTAAATCGCTGTCAATAAATCCTAGCTCGTATGCAGCAAAAGCAGCTGCAAATGGGATGATTACAATTTTAATTAAAGTTGAAGTAAAGGCTAAAGTCGAAATCTTTTTAAAATCACTGAAACGCATAAAACCTCCTAATCCCAATAAGGCAAGCGGTAATGCTAATGCAGCAAGATAATCTACTGTCTTAAATATAACATTTGGCATTGGAATAGAAAAATATGAAAATATAAATCCGACCAGTACAGCGATGATCAAAGGATTTTTTAAAATCTCATAAAAAGTGTGAGAATAATTTAAACTACGTTCAACTCTAACTGGAACAGTTAGTGCAATTACAGAAAGTACATTATATAGTGGGATTGTAAATCCTAAAACTAAAGCCGCTTTGGAAAGAACCTCATTCCCATAAACGCTGCTAATTAATGCAAGTCCTACAATTGCAAAATTTCCTCTAAAGCTTCCTTGAATGTAAACCCCCCTGTCTTTACCCTCTTTAATAAAAGGTTTGGTCAAAAACCAAACTAGTAAAAAAGAGATTATCGTTCCTGCATAAACAAAAATTATTATTTTAAAATCGAGTACCTGATTTAAGCTAAGCTTTGAAACTTCAGTAAAAATTAAAGCCGGCAAAGCAACAGTAAATACAACCTTTGAACTAAAACTGATAAATTCATCGTTTATTAATCCGATCCTTCTTAAAAAATAACCAAGTATAATTATTAAAAATACGGGAGTAACCAGCTCAAGAATTAAAAGTAGGTTTTGCATGGATATTCGTCCCTTTGAGACTAAAAGATTTTTAGAATTTTTGTTTGTAAGAGTGCAGCTAACTTTAAGAATTTATCCGGCAAATAAATTATTAAAATCTTCTCTTATCATACCGTATTGATAAACATTTACTAATTTCTCTGCAAATGTAAGGTGATCTTTCGGCATCATGCCTTCTTTTTTAAAACCAAATCTTTCTGCTAATTTTATACTTCTTTCATTTGTGGTTATCACACGCAGAAATAAACGATTTAATTTTAAAATGTTGAAGCCGAATTTTATCATTGATTCAACAGCTTCATTCATTAAACCTTTCCCTTCAAACTCGAAAGAAATAAAATAAGCCAATTCACCGCGTGGAATTCTCCAATCAATATCTTTAATGCCTATATGCCCGATGCATTGATTATTTTTCTTTAACCAAATTCCAAATGCGAACGACTGCTTTTGCTTCCATTCAAAAATTTTATCTCTTAAATAATTTTCAGCGGCTATTTTGTCTGTGGTGCTTGACAAAATTGTTGGGAAACTTTCTTGAAGTCTTTCTCTATTCTTATTAACCAGATCATAAAATATTTTTCCTTCCCCTTCAACATAATTCCTAAGTGTTGTATTTTCTGTTTCTATTTTGGCAGGAGTATGTAGAGGAATATTCTTCATTGACTTTTATTGGTTAGAATTAATTAAGTAAAA
Source organism: uncultured Ignavibacteriaceae bacterium (assembly GCA_964600655.1). Taxonomy (GTDB): domain Bacteria; phylum Bacteroidota; class Ignavibacteria; order Ignavibacteriales; family Ignavibacteriaceae; genus CAVSWT01. Next base: position 1,218 of record CAZRMA010000263.1, on the reverse strand, counting down.
TAGTTTAATTATAATAATCTATTTTGCATCCGCATCCATCCCACATCTTCTCGTATACATCAAATCTTTTATTTAATAATTTTTCAGCTTCTTCCACATTATTAAAAAGTCTTAATGCCAATTCATTTTTTGCTGTAATTTCCTGAAATATTATTTTATCATCAATTTCTATAATTCTTACTATATCATTTATTATCGTATTTTTTTCTAAAAGAATTTTAGACTTAAGAAGTATTTCTGGTAATAATGAAGGATCTAATAAAGCAATTTTAGAATCAGTAAACTTTTTAAAAACATCTTCCAATTTAGATTTTACATCACCGGTTTTCATAATATTCAAATGACTAAATTCCTGGAATACTTGGCTTAACAACCATTAGCACAACAGCAATTATGGGAGCAATTAAAGCAATTGAACCCCACAAATCCCATTGATCAGCAAGTTTTTTGTACTCATCCCAATTAAATTTTGCAGCCTGACTTGCAAGTGCATAAATCTTTTTTTGAAGCGGAACAACCTTTGCCATAAATGCGGCACCTGAAATTATAAATAAAACTAAAGACCAAAATATCCAGCCCGTAGTAAGAATATTAAAATTGCCGCCGGCTGCCCCTATTCCAAAAATTAATAACAAAGTCACACTAGGCATTGTGAATATTCTATCTGCTTTTATAATTCCCTTAAAAGTGAAGGCAATTGATTTAGCATCTTTGGATTTTTGTGCATACATTTTCCAGAAGACTCCAACAGTTATATTCCCGATAAAAATAATTGCAGCAAAAACATGGATTAATTTTAAAATTTGATAAGTCATTTATTTGTCTCGTTTGATTAAATGAATAATTGATGGTTTAAAATAAAAAATTATCGGATAAGTGGTATACTAACATAAAAAATAAAATTTTTTCCCAAGTGGATTAATACAGCAATTATCTATTTTTCATCTCACGTTTAACTACCGGGATAAATTCTTTTGGCCTGCCCAATTTTTCAATCCCAAGCAATTCTCTTGCTTTATCAAGAGCATCATCAATATTTCCAAAAATATTCTGTTCACCAATTTTATCCAGTAAACCGTATTGAGTCATCGCATATAACGGCTGAGTATGTACACCGGAGAGAATTAAGTGGATTCCATCTTTCTTACTTTCTCTAAATAACTCATTTAATAAATTTAATCCGGTTGCATCTACTGCAGGAACGTCTCTCATCCTGAT
>CAZRMA010000262.1:0-5869 GCA_964600655.1 uncultured Ignavibacteriaceae bacterium | reverse complement strand
AATAGACCTAAGCGGAAAAACTCCTAAGCTAATACGAGAGGGGAAGATTAAATACGAGGATATCCTTGAAAAATTTAATTGAGAAAATAAAATTGACTGAAATAAAAAAGAAGCTGAAACATATAAAAAGCTTCTCCATTATGATTATTCCAGATCATGCCGGCCGTGGAGCACAATCACGTCATGTGTTTTTTAACCAGATTGCATTTTACGCAACAATTTATACGCTCCTTGTTGCTCTATTGGGGTTCATATTATTTTCGTTTAGCCCTGTAAAAGGATGGTTGTTTCCTTCGCAAACAAATCTTAGCAGTTCTGATTTAAAAATTGTTAATGAGCTTAATAAAAAAATGATTTTTCTTTCCAGGGAATTAGAGGAACTTAAATCTACAAATGAAAAATTGCGGTATGCTATAACTCTTGGTGATTCCAGTTTATTAGATTCTATCAAGTTTGAAAAACAAAAATCTGAAAGTTCAAGCAAGCTTAAAATAGAAGGCTCATTGTTTGCTGTTATAAGAGATTTTTTTTCTGGCGGCAAAGACAATAATGACAAAAGTTATTATTTTTATAATCCAGTAAATGCTTTTGTAAGCAGGGAGTTTAAACCGGAAAATGGACACCTGGGAGTTGATTACGTTTTGAAAACCGGAACTCCAGTTTTTGCCGCAGCAAGTGGTTATATTGTGTTTTCAGATTATACGGCTTCTTCTGGGAATATGATCATTATTGTTCATCCTGATGATTATATTACTGTCTACAAACATTGTTCTTTGCTTATTAAAAAAGAAAGAGAAAGAGTTCTTCAAGGTGAGTTGATTGCTTTAAGTGGAAATACTGGAGAAATAACTACGGGACCTCATCTCCATTTTGAAGTTTGGAAAAATGGGAAACCAATTGATCCTAAGGAAATTTTAATTAACTATTAATGCAATAACAAAGGAGTAATAATTGAAAGTGAAAAACAACGAAGTGGGTAGAGACGAAGTAACCATTATTGGTAATGGGGTTGTTGTTGAAGGCAAAATGACTTCTAACGGTAATGTTCGTATTGATGGCGTTATTAACGGCGATGTACATGCACAGGGTAATTTAACTGTTGGTGAAAATGGAGAAATCAACGGTGAAATAAATTCTGAAAATGTAACCATTGGTGGAAAAGTTATCGGCAGAGTAAATGCTAAAGAAAAAGTGCTCCTTGAACCTAAATGCGTATTAAAAGGCGATATTTTTACGAAAATTCTTGTTGTTGAAGCCGGAGCTAAGTTCGACGGAAATAGTAAAATGGGTACCGGGTTAAGTACTCCGGTGTCTACTACTTTGCCTCCGTTGCCAAATAAAAATTAATGAATGAGAATAAAAAGAGCAACAAGGAGACTGATTCTTTCCTTAACCCGGATGTAATTAAATATCTTGGTTTAGGAACTCAATTGGCTGGCACCGTTGCAGTTATGGTCTTATTGGGTTACTGGTTAGATTCGAAATTCGATTTGAAACCAGTCCTCACAATTATATTTTCATTTTTAGGTATTATTGTTGGGATGTATCAATTTATAAAAACGGTAATTAAATCCGATAAATGAAATCTCCTGTAATTCTGTTATTTATTGGTTTATTAATTCCAATAGCTCTTTTTTGTGTTCTATATTTTATCCTTTTATCAGGTAAAATCCAAGTTCTGTCCTTCAATGCTATCTCTATCGCATTGGGATTAACAACTGTTAATTTTCTTTTGGGGATTCTTGCCGTAAAAATAGGAATTTACAAGTCCGATAAAATATTTATTACAAGTATTTTAGGCGGAATGACGATCAGACTTTTAATACTGCTTGGAGCGGTATTTATTTCCTTAAAATTCTTGGAAATAAATCATAACAACTTTATATTTACGCTCTTATTTTTTTATATTTATTACTTATCAATTGAAATTTTTTATTTAAATTTTAAGAAAAAATAGCCTTTTTTATGCTTCTGGGATTAGAGATTGACACACTTAAAACCGTAGCGGATTCAGTTAAAACTTCGTCGAGCGAAGGAAGCGGCTGGATTCTTCATCATGTTATGGATAGCAGATTGATTGATACTCCATTCGGAGAAATTCATTTGCCCCAGTTGCCATTAATTTTGGGAATCGATATATCCCCAACCAAGTTTGTTGTTTTTATGTGGTTGGTTGCTGCTATTTTGATTGTGTTGTTAATGTATGTTTCAAAGAAATATAAGAGTTCTCTAATACCTAAAGGGGTTACGAACTTTTTTGAAATAATAATTGTGTTTGTTAGAGATGAAATTGTTAAGCCTACAATTGGTAAGGGCTACGAAAAATTCCTTCCATATTTGTTAACAATTTTCTTCTTTATCTTATTCAGCAATATGTTCGGATTAATTCCTTATTCAGTAACCGTGACAAGCAACATTGCTGTAACAGCGGCTTTAGCGGGATTAACATTTTTTGCAACACAGTTTGGTGGTATCAGAAGCTATGGATTCTTCGGATACTTTAAAAGACTGGTTCCACATGGAATGCCCAAGCCGATTTTGCCATTGATGATAGTCGTAGAAATTTTAGGATTATTTACAAAACCATTCGCATTGTGCATTCGTCTTTTTGCGAACATGATTGCTGGCCATGTTGTAATTTTATCATTACTCGGTCTAATATTTATATTGCATACAGTATATGTTGCTCCTGTTTCAGTAGCATTCGCAATATTCATATACTTGCTTGAAATATTAGTGGCGTTAATTCAAGCATACATATTTACAATGTTGTCATCCTTATTTATAGGAATGGCAGTTCATATAGAACATTAATTTTCTAGAACAATAACTAAAAATAAAAGTTAGGAGATAAAAATGGATTTAGCTTGGTTAGGTGCCGGTATAGGCGCGGGTATTGCAGTAATTGGTGCTGGGCTGGGTATTGGCAAGCTTGCCGGTATGGCATTAGAAGCAATGGGAAGACAGCCGGAAGCTGCCGGTCCAATCAGAACAGCAATGATTATTGCCGCTGCTTTGATTGAAGGTATCGCTTTCTTCGCATTAATTATTTGTATTCTTTTAGCGATTAAATCCTAAAATTTTTAATAAACAGGAATCAGAATAATGCTATTCAATTTAAGTTTAGCGGTTATTGCATTAGCTCCCGAAAGTGGTGGCGGAACTTTAATAGATGTTAATCCAGGATTAATAATTTGGACAATAATAACATTCTTGGTATTGATGGTTATTCTTACCAAGGTGGCCTGGAAACCCATTATTGCTGCATTGAATCAAAGAGAAACTGCTATAACCGAGGCTTTGGAAAAAGCTGAGAAAGCTAAGGAAGAGGCCAGGAAAGTTCTTGATGAAAATCAGGCAAACTTAGTCCATGCTGAAGAAGAAGCCAAAAAGATCGTGGATCAGAGCAGAGAATTTGCAGAGAAATTAAAAGAGCAAATGGTAATTGAAAGCAAACAGCAGGCTAAAAAAATAATTGAAGATGCAGCGGCAGAGATAGAGAGACAAAAAGAATCAGCATTTGATGAATTAAAAAGTCAGGTTGTTCAAATTGCAATTCAGGCAACCGAAAAAATATTACGCGAAAAAATGGATGCCGAAAGCCAGAAGAAAATTGTTAATGAATATATTTCAGAGATTACTAAAAATTAATCATGGCAGAATATAAGGTTTCAAAAAGATATGCCAATTCTTTGCTTCAAACTTCGATTGATGCAAATAATTTGGAAGCAGCATCGGAAGATATTGAGCTTATAGTTAATACTCTGAAGCAAAATCATAAGCTGCAATTAATGTTGGAGAACCCGGTTGTTAAGTCGGCATTGAAGCTGTCTATTCTTAATGAAGTTTTTCAAGATAAAATTGGCGATCAAACCATCAAATTTGTAAAATTTATTGTCGATAAAGATCGGGAAGACCTGCTTTATAGTATCTTTCAAAAGTTTTTGGAATTGAAAGATGAATATTTAGGCATTGTTAATGTTGATGTGAAAACTCCGTTTGAATTTAATTCGGGGCAAGAAGAGCAGCTGAGAAAAAATTTAGAATTAAAACTAAACAAGAAAATTATTTTTAAGTTCAGTATTGATTCGTCCATGATTGGCGGTTTTATTGCTAGGGTTGGAGATACAGTTTTTGATGCTTCGGTTAAGCATCAGCTTGAAATTTTAAAGAAGCAATTTTTAGAAGGCAGTGCTTCATTAAATTAATTTGAGAAATCAAAAAGGAATTTGAAAATGGCAGAAGTTAAACCAGATGAAATATCCGCGATACTTAGGAAGCAGTTATCAGGTTTTGAAAGTGAAGTAGATATTTATGATGTTGGTACAGTTTTACAGATTGGAGATGGTATTGCGCGTGTTTATGGTTTGTCTAAAGTTATGGCAAGCGAATTAGTCGAATTTCCAAATGATGTTTTTGGGATGGTATTAAACCTTGATGAAGACAGCGTAGGCTGCGTTCTTTTTGGCGAATCATCATTGGTGAAAGAAGGCGATACTGTTAAAAGAACAAAACGTGTTGCTTCAATGCCCATTGGTGATGAAATGTTAGGCAGAGTTATAACTCCGCTTGGTGTTCCGATAGATGGCAAAGGTGCCATAAATGCTACAGAGTTTAGGCCTATAGAAAGAAAAGCTCTTGGTGTTATTCAAAGGCAGTCTGTTAAAGAACCACTTCAAACCGGAATTGTTGCTGTCGATTCAATGATTCCAATTGGACGCGGACAAAGAGAATTAATTATTGGTGATAGGCAAACCGGTAAAACTGCCGTAGCAATTGATACAATCATAAATCAAAAATATACTCATTCTGAGGAAGCAAAAAAAATAGGCGTGAAACCTGTTTATTGTATTTATGTTGCTATCGGCCAAAAGAGTTCGACAGTTGCACAAGTAGTTGCTAAATTGCAAGAACAAGGTGCAATGGAATACACAACTGTAATATCCGCATCAGCTTCTGATCCGGCGCCATTGCAATTTATTTCTCCTTATTCAGGCGCTACTTTAGGAGAATTTTATCGTGATAATGGAAAACATGCATTAGTTATTTATGATGACCTTTCCAAACAAGCTGCGGCATATCGCGAACTTTCATTATTATTAAGAAGGCCTCCAGGACGTGAAGCTTATCCTGGCGATGTTTTTTATCTTCACTCAAGATTATTAGAAAGAGCTTCTAAATTAAGTGATGAACTTGGCGGTGGAAGCTTAACTGCACTGCCAATTATTGAAACCCAACAGGGTGACGTTTCAGCATATATTCCAACAAACGTTATTTCTATTACTGACGGCCAGATTTATCTTGAATCAAATCTATTTAATGCCGGTGTAAGGCCTGCTATTAACGTTGGTATTTCCGTTTCTCGTGTAGGCGGCAGCGCACAAATTAAAGCAATGAAAAAAATGGCTGGAACCCTCAAACTTGATTTGGCTCAATATAGAGAGTTGGAGGCTTTTGCTAAGTTCGGTTCTGACCTTGATAAATCTACTCAAAGAACTTTGGCTAAGGGTGCAAGGCTTGTTGAGTTACTGAAACAAGGTCAATATCAACCGGTTTCCGTAGAAAAACAAGTTATCAGCTTGTATCTTGGGACTAATGGTTATCTTGATGATATAGCTATTTATGATGTTAAAAGATTCGAGAAAGAAGCACTTGAATTTTTTGAAGTCAAGTATAATGATATATTTGAAACTATTAAAAAAGAAAAAGATTTGAGTCCTGAAACTGTAGAAAAAATTAAAAAAGCCGGCTCAGAATTTTTGAATGTATTTAAGAAAAGTACTAAAGAGAGTTAGAAATAATTCATGGCAACTTTACGCGATTTAAAAATAAGAATAAAAGGCGTTAAGAATACGCAGCAAATAACAAA
>CAZRMA010000261.1:0-5873 GCA_964600655.1 uncultured Ignavibacteriaceae bacterium | reverse complement strand
CAGTAATTTCTCTCATGCAATGTGAACCAAACATTTCTCCTTCGGGAATTTTGTCGTTGCATTCTCCTTTATTGCAGAAAGCACATTCTTTTGTTGATTGAATAGTAGCAGTAAAATTGTTTTCGGGATAAACTTTCCATGCCTTGTCATGAAACTTTCTAAACAAAGTTAAATTTGGAATATTCAAAGCAGCAGATAAATGTCTTGGACCGGAATCATTGGTAATTGTTAAAAAACATTTTTGAAATATCACGGCAATCTTATTTAAATCTTTCCGGGTATTAATAAATTTTATTTTTGATTCAAAATTTTTAAATAAATTCTTCCTTATTTGTTCAATGATAATTAAATCACTTTCACCATAACACAGAATAATTTTTGTGTTTGCAATTTCATTTAATCGCTGAATTAGGGACGCAAAATTTTCCGGCGGCCAAATTTTATAATCACCGCTGGCTCCAGGGTGAATAGCAATCAACTTTTGGTTTTTATAATCTAAATTATTTTCTGAAGCAAAATGGTCAAACCAATTTTTTGATTCATCATTTATAAAAAATTCTGTTGATAATGAATCAATATTTGCTCCAAGCGTTTTTACTAATTCAAGGTAATAATTTAGAACACCCGAATCTTCTTTTTTAATATTTATCTCGTTGGTTAAAAGAAAAGAAAAAGATTGATTACTTTGTCCGATTCTAATTTTAGCTCCCGAAAAAAAAGACCAGATTAAAAAGCGATCGTGCGGGAAAGTGCAAATTACTGCATTGAATTTTTTCTTCCTGATGAAATTAATTATCTGCAGCTCTAGCCCTATTTTTTTAAATCCTTTTACCGCTCTCATGGCATTATGATTAATAATAAAAATATCATCAACATTTGGATTGTTAATAAGCGGGTTCGTACTATTATCAAGTAAAACATCTTTTAAAGAATTAATCTGTTCTAATTTAAAATTGTCGTTTCTTCTTTGAATAATTAATAACGAAATGGAAGCATCTTGAAAAGTTTTTTTTGTTGATCGTATTGCCGGAGTTAAAAGCAGTAAATCGCCTAACTGACCTTCAGCAATGAAAAGAATTTTTTTTAATTCCATACGGTTCTATCAAAATGAAGGTATTTATTTTACATAGAATTTGCTAGACTGTTTCAATCGATTATTAACTATAATGTTCCAGTAGTATAGGCCTGGTTTTAATTTACCCGAATAAATTAAATCACTGCCCCTAACAGTTGTCTGGTACATAGTACGATTTTTATTGTCAACGATATTTATCGTATACGCGTTGTTCGTTTCGGTATCCATCCAGCTCAGTTTAATTGAATTGTACAATGTATCATTCATTTTAGGAGAAATAATTACAATTACTTTGCCTGTTGAATCTACCATATTTATATTTCTCTCTAAAATATAATTAGGGGAAAATTCATTTCTTACATTTACATCTTCCGGTTTTATGTTAAATATTGAATCTGCAATAGAGGTTGAATCAAACTCGGCGGGTAACCCAGGATCAAATTTCTGCGCGGCCATTTCACTTTCGCTCTCGTGCGGCCGATCTTTTTCAGATTCTATCATCTCTTTCCTGGTATGGGTCATCAATACAACCTCGTTATTATCATCTTTATCACTAGAAAAGAAATAAATTAAGGCCGATATTAATACACCGCATATAACTAGAAGGGCAATTGAAGTAATTAGATTGAACCTGTATTCAATTTTTTTAGGATAAGTTGTTCGGCTGGTTGTTATTAAAATATCGACTTCTATTTCGGTGATTGAGTTGATTAGTGTTTCAGAGGGCAGGCCAACTTTGTATTCTTTTCTTACATCTATATTTAAAAATCTAAAAGTCTTATCCAGCTCATGAACAGTAATCCTGATCATATTGTTGTGAACGGAATGTGGAATTAAATTAAATATTAATATATAATCGTCGCTGCTATTTTTAAAGATTGTTAGACGAAAATTATTAGAAATGTCTTCAAAGAGTACTTCATCAGATTCTGATAAAGAAATATTATTGTTAAATAGACTTAACGAATGTTTATTTTTAGATTCATTTAAAAGCCGGTCAAAAACTTCAGTGTATTTATTTTCACAATCACTGCATTTATCTAAATGAGCAGTAATATGATCCACTTCGTATTGTGAAAGCCTATCAAAATAATTTATATAAGAAGTTAATGTTTCAGTAGTTAGATGATTATTTGATTCATCTGATATTAGGATGGGATCATCCATAAATTGAGTATTATTAAAAAATTAAAACCGAAGAAATTTTATAATTAAAAGGAAAGTAAAGTAAAGATAGGATAAAATGCAACCCGTAAACGGTCATAATCATTCACTTGCTTTACCTCTACACAAATAACTCATTGACGTTTACGGGTTTTAAAATACTGCCTATTTGTAATTAAGTCTCGATGCGAATGTATATAGAAGAAAAATAAATTGGTGTGATTTAAAGTAACACTTTTTTTTAGAAAAGTACTTTAAGCTAAAATTTGATTTAAATATGAAAATCAAATTTTAATTTTAGAAAATAAAGAATAGTAATTAATGAATTATTTGCTGGTTCTTTTAATAAAATCTATAATAACTTCATCCTCTGAATCAAGCATTTGTTTAGGAGTGCCAACAAAGTATATTTTCCCTTCATGCATCATCGCAACTTTATCAGCAACGTTTTTCACACTGTACATGTCATGAGTTACAACAACTGATGTTGCATTTAATTTTTCACTTAACTCTTTAATTAAATGGTCAATCGAATCCGACATAATAGGGTCAAGCCCAGTAGTTGGTTCATCATAAAGAATATAATCCGGGTTTGTGACTAAAGCCCGGGCCAAACCGACTCTTTTTTTCATTCCGCCTGAAAGCTCTGCGGGTTTTAGTTTTTCAACTCCCGACATTCCAACTAAGGATAACTTTTCTTTAACAATATCTGCAATCTTTTCATCTGTATAACCATTCTTGCTTTCTACCAAAGGTAGACTAATATTCTCCTCAACCGTCATTGAATCAAAAAGGGCGGCGCCTTGAAATAGGAACCCGAATTTTTTTCTTACCTCGTAAAGCTGTTTGATGTTTAATTCACTTAATACCTGTCCTTCAACAATAACCTCACCCGAATCGGGAATTAATAATCTTAGAATGTGTTTCAATAAAACACTCTTACCTTCGCCGCTCTTACCAATTATTACCAGTGATTCGCCGGATTCAATTGTTAAATTTATTCCGCGCAGAACTTCTTTAGTGCCAAAGTTTTTATATAAATTTTTAATTTCGATCATTCAGTGAGACAAGAATATTGTTATAAGATAAAACTAAAAATAACTAAAAACTTTCTAAAAAGATTCCAAACACTAATTAATAAGAAGAAGCGGGGAATTTCAATTCATAGTCTAAAATTAGAATAAAAATATTTTTTTGTTGCTTTTTAAATAATCATCCCTATTTTAAAGGTACTCCATCTCCCGAACTCTAAATTTTCTTGTCTGACACTAATTAATAATTTATAATAACAAAACAAGGAATTCCCGCCATGAAGAAAATTTTACTTCCATTCATCATTTTACTTCTTTTGCTCAATTTGCCGGTGAATGCGCAAATGCATCTAAAATTTAATACTCAAACTCCATCAGATAATCTTTCTTATAAACATGAAGCATTATCTTCCAATCTCAAGCTAAATCTGAATACTGAAGCCATAGCCTCATCAAATGAAAGATTAAACAAAGTTAGAATGATGGTGATGATGAATTTAATTTATGCTTTAACATTCGGAGATTTTGGTAAGATTTATTCAAGCGCTATTGGTTTGGAGTTAACTTATGCTTATATCTTATCTCAACAGATAATGCTAGTCGGTTCACTTGGATATTTAAGCTGGATACATAAAAATTCTCTTCCGGCGGGGATAGAGGAAAGTTTCAGTTCATTTCCTTTTATGATTGGTTTAAGGTACTTCTTCCTAAAACAAATGACTGTGTTGTTGCCTTATCTGACTTTGCAGCTTGGGCTTCACTTCCTAAAGCAGACTACAAAATATAGTTTCGGAAGCTTTAGTGATGAATTTTCAGAGAGTCAAACTAAATTCGGATTGAATATCGGCACGGGTTTTTTATATTGTATCGCCGCTGCTTTATTTATTGATTTCAGCATAAGGTATATGCTAATAAATGGTGATCCGAATAGTATTTCTAATCTCGGATTTCATGGCGGTGTTTCAGTCCCAATTAATTAATTTTAATTTCATATATTGCTTTGCATTTTGATGCGACATATAAAAATATCGCTGAAAGAATTGCTTTACCTTTCCACTGCTGAATATTCATATTCTAATAAACATTTGTTTAGTGTTTTCATTGTAATAATAAATTATTCTAAAAAATAATTAAGGACAATCTGTATGAAAATCACACCGCCATTTTATCCGATTATCTATGTTCGGGGCTATGCAGCAACAATGAGTGAAATAGAACAAACCTCCGCAACTCCCTATATGGGATTTAACTTGGGGTCGACCAAAATACGCCAGGATTATAAAAAAGATATTGTCCATTTTATTTTTGAATCGCCTTTAATACGTTTTATGAAGGACGAAGGCTATATTGATACTTATTATCACGGAGATTTTTTTGATATAAACACACAAGTTTCACCTAAAAGCATCTGGATATTTAGATATTACGAAAAAGTATCTGAAGATCTTGGCGAAGGGAACCGTTTAAGCATTGTTGATTTTGCAACTGATTTAAGAAAATTTGTTCTAAGAGTAAGAAAACAAGTCTGCGGCAATGATAAAAAAGCGTTAAAAGCATTTAAAGTTTATCTGGTTGCTCATTCGATGGGTGGACTAATTTGCCGTACTTATCTTCAAAATATTTGTGTGAAGGGAACGGGTAAAGCAGATATTGATAAAGAGCTTGAGCTGCCCGGCGATCATTTAGTTGATAAAGTTTTTACTTATGCAACACCGCATAATGGAATTGATGTACTTGGAATGAATGTATTAAACCTCGGATCGTTAGATAAAGTTGATGTTAAAAATTTCAATCGTGATTATATGAAAGACTATTTAAATCTTTCCAACTTTAACGGTAGAGTTGATACTCTAGATGGAAAATTTCCTCCCGAAAGATTTTTTTGTTTAGTTGGGACTAATTATAAAGATTACGGTGCATTTTTTGGATTGTCAAAAAAAGGGACAGGTCCAATGAGTGACGGTTTAGTAATGATAAGTAATGCTGCTGTTGATGGAGCGCCGCGTGCTTTTGTTCATCGCTGTCACAGCGGGCAATATGGGATAGTTAATTCGGAAGAGGGTTATCAAAACCTAAAAAGATTTTTATTTGGCCAGGTACGGGTAGATGCAAAATTAATTGTTAATGAAATAACTTTGCCTGTGCCGATTCAAAAACTTAAAGATGATGGAAAAGATATTAAGTCATCTTATCTGATTGAAACTCAAGGACTGGTAAGAGGAGGAAATTATTTTTTACATGAAAGGCTTGAAAGCCAAAGCTCTGCAATAATTAAAACTTTAGATGAAATGATAGGAGATAATAAATCAGTTTATCTCTTCAGCGGGTATCTGGATAAAAGAGCAAAAACAGCAAACTCGGGTGATACAGCACTTGCTTTTGCAATAAGAGTCGGAATAAAAGTTCCTTTGTATGAAGTTGATAATAAATTTTGGTTTGATCATTACTTCCCCGGCGGGTTTATTATTGATGAGACGATCACCTTTAACATTCGATTTAAAGCTAATAAGTTCAGCAGCATTAAATACAGCCTTGCATCTGAAAGTGGTGTAGGAGAGGCAGATAAAACCCCCGATGTTAAGGACCTTGGTAAAGGTTTACTT
>CAZRMA010000260.1:0-5875 GCA_964600655.1 uncultured Ignavibacteriaceae bacterium | reverse complement strand
CACAAGACAAGATATGCCCACCAGTCCTCTCCCTGTGGAACTTACTTCTTTTTCGGCAATAAATTTAAAAAATGCTGTGAAATTAAATTGGATTACAGCTACTGAGATACAAAATTATGGATTTGATATCGAAAGAAAATCTTTGGAAGAAAACTGGAATAAAATTGGTTTTGTAAATGGAAGTGGTAACAGTGTTTCAATAAAAGAATATTCATTCATTGATAGTCCAGTAAAGTCCGGTACATACCAATATAGACTAAAACAATTAGACTTGGATGGTAATTTTGAATATTCACAATCAGTTGAAGTTAATTTTTCAAATACTCCTGTAGGATTTCAGCTAAATCAAAATTTTCCTAATCCATTTAATCCTTCTACTACAATTAAATTCACTACGCCCGAAGCCGGAAATGTTTCGTTGAAGGTGTATAATTTGCTGGGGCAGCAAGTACGTAATTTGGTTAGTGGTTTTATGGAAGCCGGAACCCATTCAATAAACTTTAATGCTGTGGGATTACAAAGTGGTTTATATTTTTACAGACTTGAATCTGCAGGTTTGAATCAAGTAAAGAAAATGACATTAATAAAGTAAGGGTTAATTTAGCAAAGTCGATTAACTTTTAGTTTAAATTCGGTTCAAGAGATATAATTAAACTCATTATACTAATTTATAATAAAGCTCGGTTGTTTTACAGCCGGCTTCATAATTTTAAAAAGTGATTTATTAGGTCATTAGTTTTGTATATAAAAAATTAAAAGATTTTATTTATATTTATTCTGGAAATTCGATCAATATCGCTGGAAATTTGTAATTATGTTAGGATTCGTTAAATCGACCGAAAAAAATCATAGACCTTTAGGCGGCGAAATAATTAGAAAAAAGAAAAGAAGATTAAATATAATTTTTATTGTGCTTGGTTTTGTCGCATTTGGTATTTTAAATCTTATTCTTTATACTCTAACCAAAATTTAATTTTACTCTACTTCGTAACAGTTTTAATAAATTTTAACAAGAATTTATTTTAAATTAATTTTCATTTGTATGGAAAAGAAAAATATTTATATAGAAACATACGGCTGCCAAATGAATTTTGCTGATACCGAAATAGTATTAGGAATATTAAACAACCATGGTTTTGGCTCAACAAATAATTTTGAAAAAGCGGATGTAGTGCTTTTAAATACATGCAGCATAAGAGAAAATGCTGAACAGCGGATATACGGAAGGCTCGGAAATTTCAAAAATTTAAAAAAATCTAACCCTAATTTGGTGATTGGAATAATCGGCTGCATGGCTGAAAGACTTAGAAAAGATTTAATAGAAGATAAAAGAATTGTTGATATTGTAGTCGGTCCTGATGAGTATAGAAGAATACCTGAATTTATAGATAATGCTTTCAATGGTGAAAAGGGAATTGGGGTTAAACTTTCACGCACAGAAACATATGACAATATTATTCCATACCGGGAAGACGGACTGCAAGCATGGATTTCCGTCATGCGCGGGTGTGATAAATTTTGCACTTTTTGTGTTGTCCCGTTTACTCGCGGCAGAGAAAGAAGCAAACCTTTAGATTCGATAGTTGATGAAATTAAAAGATTATCGGATAAGGGATTTAAGGAAGTTACTTTGCTTGGGCAGAATGTAAATTCTTATATGGATAATGGAAATGATTTTGCAGATTTGCTGGCGGCTTGTGCAGTTGTTGATCGAAATATTAGAATACGATTTACTACTTCTCATCCGCAAGATTTATCCGACAAACTTTTATATACAATTGTTGAAAATAAAAATATTTGTAACTATATTCATTTACCGGTTCAATCTGGTTCAAACAGAATTTTAGAATTAATGAACCGAACTTATACAGTTGAACATTACCTTGGTTTAATTGAAAAAGCAAAAAAGATAATACCAGCTGTAAGCTTTTCTACAGATATTATTTCCGGTTTTCCTACTGAAACATATGAAGATCATGTCATGACGCTTGATGTTATGAGACAAGTAAGGTACGATGGTGCTTATATGTTCAAATATTCTCCCAGGGAAGGGACAAAATCTTTTAAAATGAATGATGATGTAAGTGAAGAAATTAAAACTAAAAGGCTCCAGGAAATCATAGATGTCCAGCGTGAAATCTCTTTGGAAATAAATCAAGACTCAATTGGTTCTGAAGAAGTTATATTAATTGAGGGATTTAGTAAAAAATCAAATCAATATTTTTCAGGAAGAACAGATACAAATAAAGTTGTTATAATTCCTTGTAATGAGAAGATTAAAGAAGGTGATTTCGTTAAAGTAAAGATTAATAAGGCAACATCCGCAACTTTGTTTGCAGACTTTATAGAATTTATTGATCCAATTAAAAACGAAATTTCATTAACTGCATAACAAGAGAAAACATATTTGTGAAAAATCTGTTAATTAAAATTCTGCTTATTTTTCTTATTTCTTCAACTAGTATATTTTGTCAGCAGGAAATAAGATACTCTTCTGAATTCGATATAACTCCCTATCTCAAAAAGATTGATTCCGGAAAGAAATCTGAGGTCTTACTAGAAATTTCCGATCTTAAAAAAAGATATCCGAATGATGCTTCTATTAAATACTTATCAGGTATTCTTGAGGAAAATGGCAATAAAGCCATTGCTATCTTTAGAGGTGTTGTTGAGTATTCTCCCAAAAGTAAATATGCTGATGCCGCTACATTTAGGCTGTATTCATATTATTACTCGATCGGGTTTTATGACAAAGCAAGAAGCTATTACCAAAAATTGAAAAAGGAATATCCTGCATCACCTTATCTCAAATTAGTTAATAAGAATATTCCTAAAAAAAATGAATATGTTACTGAGGTGAAAGAAGAAAAAACTGAAACTCCAGAGCAACCAAGCGAAAAAGAATCCATAAAAAAAGTAAATACATCTGTTCACAAAAGTACAGAAAAATATCAATTTAAAATCCAGGCTGGCGCATTCAGTAAAGAAGAAAATGCTGTTTCCTTGAATAAAAATTTTATTGATTCCGGTTATGATTCAGAAATAATTCAAAAAAATGTTGGGGGCACCGTTTTCCATGTGGTAATCGTAGGGAAGTTCGAATCAGAAGATGAAGCAAAGTCCTTTCTTGATTTAATAAATAGCAAATTTAGCTTGGATGGAAGAATTATTCCTGTTGATAATTAATCATTCTTAATTGATCAGCTATGTTTCCCCATGAAGTAAAATTTATTGGAACCAGTTCCGGAAAAGTCTCACTTAAAAGGTTTCACTCCTCATTTTTAATTAAAACAGAAAAATACAATTTATTGGTTGATGCCGGCGATGGAATTTCTAAGGCAATACTAATTCAGCATATAGGTTTCAATTCAATTGATGGAATTCTAATTTCACATCTTCATGCCGATCATTATTCGGGAATACCTTCCTTAATAGCCCAAATGAAAATGAATGAAAGAAAAAAAGATTTGTGGATTTATGTTAATAAGAATTTAATTGTATTTATTGAAGAGTTGATAAATAAATCCTATATCTTTTTAGAAAGACTTGGATTTAAAATTCACTTTATTGGATTTATGAACGACGATGTTGTACATATTAATGAAAAATTTAATTTTCTTGCTAAACAAAATTCTCACTTGAACGACTACGTAAAATTCGATAAACAAAACAGACTAGATTTTTCATGCAGCAGTTTTCTTTTTAAGATAAATAAATGTGGTCTTTTTTATACCGGAGACATTGGCAGTAGTAAAGACCTTTATTTATTTAAAGAATTTAAAATTGATTACGTGATAAGTGAATGCACTCATGTAAATTTTGAAGAAGTAATTTTGGCGTTTAATCAATTGAAGGCCAAAAAATTATTTCTCACTCATTTAAGTGATGAAGATGAAGAGCAAATTTTAAAGATGAAATCTGATTCTACTCAAGAGGAAAAAATTTTATTTGCATCTGACGGATTGACTTTTCAATTTTAATATCTTTTATGGCTGTTTTAATCTGAACAATCCTGACTCAAAAGTAATAATCCAAATATTACCATCCAGATCTTCAGCTACCCCGCTGACATTTGTAATATTTAATCCGGTATTGTCATAGTTGTAAAGAGTTGTTACACTTCCATCTTTTTCAAGCAATCCTTTTGTTGTTCCTACCCATAGTCTGTTTTTCTTGTCAAAAAATAGTGAATTCACACTTGATGCATCAGGTAAAATGTATAACGATTGCCATGCGCCATCATAATAATTTAATCCATTAGCTAAAGCATATCCGCCAGGGTGTCCAATCCAAATAGTTCCAAAATTATCTGCAGTCAATGCGGTAATCTGATTTGAAATAATATCGGAGGAAGGGGAGGTATATAATTCCCACACATCACCTAAAGATTGAGCAACTCCAGCCTTTTTTGTTCCGAACCAAATATGACTGTTCTTATCAAAAGCAATATTATCAATAAGATAGTCTTCTGAACTTGAACGAGTCGGATAAGAAGGTTTCATTAGTCCGTCCTTTGGCCAGATAACAACATAGGAGTCGGTTGCGATTGCCAAAGAACCATCATTCTTAGCTGCCACACCTCTAACTGTACCAATAGGATAAAAAGGAGCTTTGTAAACATTTATATCATTAGACCCATCCCCATAATATTCGGCCAACCCACTTTCTGTACCTACCCATTTTTTGTTATCCGATCTAGACGTTGTTATGGAATATATTTTATTGCTGGGAAGTCTAGTTCCGCCAAAATGATAATTAAACCATTGATTCCCATCTAATATTGTAATTCCATTATTTAAGGTTCCAATCCAAATTTTATTGTTATTGTCTATTGAAATGCAGCTCAATTCATTTGTAGAAATTCCGGAATTATCTGTATTAAAATCTCTCCAAACCGTTGTATCAACTAAAATAGAATACAAACTTGAAAGAGAGTTACTTTTAATAGTGACGGAAGAAGTTATATCTCTATGATTTTCTATCTTATATGTAATATTATAATAGCCTGGTAATAATCCGGTTATCGTAGTAGGAGTTTTAAGCCCTGTGCTTGAATCATTAATAAATATTGAAGCTTTTTGTGGCGAACTTGAGCAATAGATTTTTCCACGCATTAATGGATTTTTTGTGTAGTCTATAAATACATTAAACTTTTTCCCCTCAACGACCGAAGCTATAAATGTTGTGTCTCTATAAAGTTCTTTTTTTAGAGTTATTGTATCAGTTCCAGTTTTAAGCCAGGTGATACTATCGGGAGTTGCTCTCCTTCTTGCTTTGCCATTTAAATAAATATGAGCGCCTTTTGGATACGAATCTATAAACAGATATCCATTTGGAGGGGGTAGATCAGGTAAGCTGACAGAAACAACCTTTTCACATCCGCCATTTTGAAATAGAAAAATACATAAAACTAATATTCCAAATTTTAAGATCTTTTGTAATACAGTAGTTACATTCTGCATATTAATTTATGAATGATAAGATGATAAATGATTCTAAATGAAGATAGAAACTTAATCTTAGTTCGCTCCTCTAAACCTAAACAAACCCGAATCATATGTGGTTATCCAAATATAACCGTTTTTATCGACTGTTGCTCCACTTACATTTTTCAAATTTAGTCCAGTGATATCATAATTGTAAAATATTACCGAGGCTCCATCTTTTTTTAATAGTCCATTATTTGTACCTACCCATAGTCTTTCTTTATCATCCACATATATGGAATTAACTTTGTACCTGGCACTGGTGGTCGTATAAATAGATGGTTTCCAGGATGTTCCATCATAGTAAGACAATCTATCGGACGAAGAATAACCAACCCAGACATTTCCTAAATGATCAATTGCTAGTGCAGTAATCTGATTTGAGTATA